>JAHIUG010000114.1 GCA_018817245.1 Patescibacteria group bacterium
GCAAATAATGCTCAGCGTCGCGTGAATATAAATTCCATTTTAAACGGTGTTAATCAGTATATGATTGATAACCGCGGTACAATTCCTACCTCAATTACAACAAGCAGCAAATATATTTGTATAACAGGCACATCATCAACTGGTTGCGGTGGCGGGGCTGATCTTGCTGTTATTACGAATAATGAACTTTATTTAGTCTCACTACCAACTGATCCGACAACAGCAGTAGGAACCAGTACTGGATATCTTATTTCTAAGAGCACTTCAAGTAATCCGCGCGTTACTGTTTCGGCGCCTGGCGCGGAATTGAGTGTAACGATTTCTGTTACAAGATAGAGGGTTGCACGATGTATTGAATTAAAAAACTCCAAACCGGAGTTTTTTGTATTTTGATCATCATTATAATTACTATTGTAATTTATGCATCGCTCGTCACTTCGTTTCTGCAAATCGTATCTCAGATCCAACAAAAAGTTCTCGATCGGTACTTTTCTGTTGGCTGATTTCCTTTGGATCATATGATTGGAAATAATGTTTTCTGGCCGGCGTTTCGTGTGATCCTAGATTTGGGATCGTATACACTTCAACGTTAGAGCGAATGTTGTATTCTTTGGCCAAGAACTTAATGTCTTTTTCGCATTCATAAGGATAAGCATAAAGGCTTTTCTGGACTTTATAAAAATTCAGCCGGCGTAATTGTTTTTGAAAGAGTACTCGCGTTCTCTTATTTTCCGGTACGTCAAAAGATATGATACGCCAAAAATGATCCCACTTTTTGCCATGGATGTACTTTAATTTGTCTTTGGCTATACGAGTGAATCCTTTGTTCGTAAGAATAATAGGAGAATGTTCATCCTCTTCGTCGTATTCAATCAAGCCTAAAAATTTTTGTTGTCTTAGCATCTGCTTTATTCGCCAAACACTATATTTACCAAGAGCTTTGAATAATTTATCCGCAGTTCTTCCTTGAGATAAAAGGCCCATTAATGTTACAAGAGTACCCATAGCCATTATGTCAAAAAATGCTCTTGTAAGGGTTTCTGCTTTATCTTTTGTTTTTCTTTTCATAAATTATCTGTCGAGATATTAAAATGAAGCCTCTCTATATACCGCTGCAACATTTTTGGAATCTTGTCAAGTGGATAAGATGCGCAAAACCCACAGAAAGTTCTCGATCGGTACTTTTCTGTGGGTGTTAAGAACATTTTACTTGTAGTTATTATTGATCAATCTTTTTGCCGTTTTTAATCAATCGGTTATTTTTCATGAATTTGAACTTCATGTCTCTATACCCACAGAAAGTTCTCGATCGGTACTTTTCCGTTGGTCTTGAATTGGTCAAATCTTTTCCGGAAGACAGCAACTTGGGATCGAAGATTATAACTTGGAATACTTGTTATACGCTTCGATTGCATTGCTCCCTCTTGACCAAGCTGAAGAATTTCGTTACTATCCCGTCACATTTATTGGGCGTGTAGCTCAGCTGGTTAGAGTGTCACATTGACATTGTGAAGGTCAGAGGTTCGAGTCCTCTCACGCCCACCAGAATAAAATGCCCCGAAAGGGGTATTTTGTTTTCTGCGCATTTAACTATGTGGTATAATCATTCAGTAATCTACCAATAATAATTTTCACATCAAATATTGTATGGCCACACCAAGATCACGAAAAACAAATCGCTGTAAACCAATGTCGACTTGCGGACATTCGGGCTGTAAAGGAGTCTGTAACGTGCGGTACGTTGGAGCAACAAGCCAAATAAGAGATCATCATATGATGCATGCGGCAAAAGGGTCTGTGCATATTTGGACAGCAGCTATTGTAACTGGGTTGGCACTTGTGATTACCGGTGCGATTGCATTTAATACCGCTCAAGCGAATTCAGATTATAGAGCGGTTGAAGGTCAGCACGCATTGAGACAAGAGTTAAACATCGAACTACAAAAATTGAACATTGAACTTCAAAAGACACAGGCTCTATTGGCTCAGGTCGCGGTTTCATGTGATTCAGGAGAGTAATTGCCGGATTTGTTTGCTAGGATCAATCTATTTGGGTATTGTAACGGCCACTTTTTCATTCAACATTAACTGCTAATGTGGAGTGGAAGGACGGGCCAGGTTTGGGGAGGCATTAAAACGTTGTGGCGAGGACAACGTTTGAAATCTCACCAACTTGGCTCGTTTTTTTGTTGACGAATGAGGTTCGCGAATTGACGAATTAGTTACGAATATTGCGTATGGGTTAACGAATTATGAAAATTGTTTAGTGATTAGAAATTAGTGATTAGAAATTTCTGATCGTCTCCTTGAGGCGATTTATTGTTTCATTCACTCCGTCTACGAGCGGGGTGTTTTCATTTAAGCAAAACTTTGCGCGCTCATTTGTTCCTGTTGCTCCAAAAGTACGAGCGAGTGCAGTGGCAGTTAGCGGCGGTTTCACGTGAAGCGAAACACATATGGCTCCGGGTTTAACTGGTTCGTAAATAAGTGCGACAACTTTAGCTTCTGGCGAATAAGTAACGAGCTCGCTAACAACGTCATCTAAATCTCCATCTCCTGCACCGGTATCTACAAAATCATTTTTAGTAAGCGCGGTCCACACAAGACCAAGTTCACGATCTTGATTTAATCTGGACAGAGCGTGTCCCCACAGCTTTAACGTAGACACGCTGCGAGTACGCCATAAACCGTGAACGATCTCCTGTCTACGTGCGCCCTGAGCCACGAGTTCAGAAGCGACTGATAAAGTTTTGGGGGTAATGTTTTGCGTGCGGAAAGACTTGGTCTTGGAAATCATTCCAGCCAAAAGCGCAGTGGCAATATCATTGTCAATTAAATTTTTGTCCCATTTTGTAAAAAGATTGTATAAAACTTCGCAGGTAGCCACCGCATTAAGATTAACAATATTTATCTGCGCCCAGTTTTCATTGGATGAATCACAGTCAATATTTATTACATGTGTGCGATATAAAAAATCAGCATGTTTTTTAACCAGATCTCCGAGCGTGTGCATATCCGGGCAATCCAACGCAATTATCAAATCATAATAGTCTTCGCCGTGTTTAGCCTTAACATCTTTTGAAGTCCACTCGCCGCTGGCCGGCAGAACCGTAATTTCAAGTTTGTTATCTTTCACATCGTACATGAGTTCGCCAAGAGGAGTTTTATCAATATCAAGGTAGATCTTAAAAGCGCGAATTGGGCCGGTCTGAGATTTTACATCCTTCAAGCCCGGTAAAAATTTCGGCGACTTATCAATTTCAAATCCGGGGATTACAACGTCTACATTCTTCCCCATGTTTCTTAAAAATAAAAAGCACGCAACAGCACTGGATATGGTGTCTGGTGTTGGATGTTGTCTTGATGCGACTAGAATATTTTTAGCTCGGTTTATGAGCTCTAACGCTTGTTGTTCGGAATTGAGTGCCATACTAAGGGCAAACATGGGAATGAATTAGCTTACGTTAGTTTCTGGTTCATGTCAATTGATCGTGGTGTCATGTTCTCATTGACGATCGTCACCAAAAAACGTAGTATTTAACAATATAATTCTGAATATTCCAAAGCCATGAGCCCTTCAGCCGACAAGCCCTTAAGCCTACCAAAGACATACGACGCGTCTAAAGTTGAGGATGCGATTTATTCTTCATGGGAGAAGTCCGGAGCTTTCAAACCCCAAGGAGATGGAGAACCGTATTGCATTGTTTTGCCGCCACCGAATAGAACGGGAATACTTCACATAGGGCATGCTGTAATGTTGGCGATTGAAGATCTTATGGTTCGTTTTAATCGCATGCAGGGCAGAAAGACTTTATGGATTCCGGGTACAGATCATGCTGCAATTGCGACTCAATCCAAAGTTGAAGCGCAGTTGGTGAAAAAGGGGATGAAGAATCCGCGTGAAGAACTGGGGCGCGAAAAGTTGTTGGAGGAAGTTACTAAATTCGCAGCCCAATCTCACGAGACTATTACCAACCAGGTAAGAAAGATGGGTTCGTCTTGTGATTGGTCTCAAGAAAAATATACGCTTGACGAGGAGCGCAATAAAGCTGTGAATCGAACTTTTGAAATGATGTATGAGGATGGCATCATTGAGCGCGGCGATCGAATCGTTAACTGGGATCCAAAGATGCAGTCGAATGTTTCAGATGACGAGATCGAATGGATTGAAGAAAAAACACCATTCTATACTTTTAAGTACGGCCCGTTCGAAATCAGCACAGCGCGTCCGGAAACCAAGTTTGGTGATAAGTATGTGGTCATGCATCCGGATGACAAACGATATAAAAAATATAAAGAAGGCGACACGTTCGAATGCGAATGGCTCACCGGAAAGATAACGGCCACGGTAATTAAAGATAAGGCTATTGATATGGAATTCGGCACCGGCGTTATGACTATTACTCCTTGGCATGACACGACTGACTTTGAAATCGCGGAACGTCATGATTTGGATAAGGAGCAGATCATTGATCAGAAAGGAAAATTATTGCCTATCTCTGGTGATTTTGCGGGCATGGATATTGACGTAGCGCGTCCGAAGATTGTGGACTTGCTAAAGAAAAAGGGATTACTGGTTTCTACCGATGAGGATTATGTTCACCGCGTTGCAACTAATTATCGTGGTAGCGCAAAGCTCGAGCCGCAGATCATGCGCCAATGGTTTGTGCGCGTAAACAAACCGTTTAAAGTTCGTCAGGATACTTTGGGGAAGTGGAAGAAAGGGGATAGGGCAACGCTCAAAGATTTGATGCGTCATGCTGTAGACTCCGGACAAACTAATATCGTGCCAGAACGTTTTACTAAAGTTTATTTTCATTGGATCGACAACCTGCGCGACTGGTGCATCTCCAGACAAATCTGGTTCGGACATCGTATTCCGGTTTGGTATAAAGGAGGCGATATTAAAGTTTCAGAAAAATCTCCGGGCAAAGATTGGGAGCAGGATCCGGATACTTTGGATACATGGTTCTCGTCCGGGCTTTGGACATTTTCGACTTTGGGCTGGCCTGATGAAAAAGAATGGAAAAAGAATCGCGAGTTTCATCCAACAGCTGTGCTTGAAACGGGATACGATATCTTGTTCTTTTGGGTAGCGCGAATGGTTCTTATGTCCACATACGTGCTTGGTGAAGTTCCATTCAAAGATGTTTATTTGCATGGTTTAGTTCGTGATGAAAAAGGAAGAAAGATGAGCAAGTCTTTAGGAAATGTTATTGATCCGCTGGATGAGATTAAAAAGTATGGCACTGACGCGGTTCGATTGTCATTGATCATTGGAACGACTCCAGGGCAAGACACAAATCTGTCTGAATCTAAGATTCAAGGTTATAGAAACTTTACGAATAAACTTTGGAATATTTCGAGGTTTATTCTAATGCAGATTGGAGATCCTTCGACAGGCTCAGGAACTATTAAATATTCCCTGAGTGACGCGAAGCAGAATCAAAGGGCTACGCTTTCCGACAAATGGATCCTAACTCGTCTTTCAGAAGTCACAGAAAGTGTGACAAAGAAGATTGAAAAATATGATTTTTCATCTGCTGGCGAAGAGTTGCGAGATTTTACTTGGGGAGATCTTGCAGATTGGTATCTTGAGATTGCAAAAGTAGAAAAAGGAAAGGAAGAAATGCTCAATCACATATTACGAACAATACTAAAATTGTGGCATCCGTTTATGCCTTTTGTTACAGAAAGTATATGGCAGACAGCTTATTCAAACGGACAATTGATTACAGCAGAATGGCCAAAGTCAGAATCTGGAAGTTCAAAGACAGAAGTAAAGAACTTTGAGCTTCTTCGTGAGATTGTTACTGTCATCAGACGCTTACGAGCAGATAATGGCATTGAACCAGCTAAGAAGCTTGAAATCGTAATTCAGGGAGCAGATGCGCTTAAAGACCAGCAAGATAATATTGCAGCGCTCGCTCGTTGTTCAAAAGTAGAATTCGTAAAAGAAATTCCAAAAGACTGGGTATCTTCTTCTGTAGGTCGCGGAATGGTTGGCTTGAATTTAGTGGGAGCTATTGATGTTAAAAAAGAAAAAGCTAAGCTTGAAAAGGAGATTGAACAAACTGAGAAATACTTAAAAACATTAAGCACTCGCTTATCTGATCCTGAGTTTAAAAAGGCTCCAAAAAAAGTTGTGGATAAAATGAGGGAAAATAAAGAAGAGGCTGAGCAGAAACTAAATGCGCTTAAAGATCGATTAGTTAGTTTATAAGGAAAATTTGAAAACCACGGAAATGTATTGATCTGTACATTTCCGTGGGTGTTGGTATTGTCATTTTTTTCTCCTATCGGCAAATTTCGCGTAATGCGAACAAGTATAGTAATTAGGTTTATATGTTGCTAATAGGACGAAAAAAGGTTACGATTAAGCAATTATATGCCTAAAATTTCAACTGATAAAAAAGCGATAGATAGCTTTTTAACGCGCGCTGTGGAGAATGTGTATCCATCGCCAGAAGAGCTGAAGAAAACGTTGTTAAAAGGCAAACAGATTTCTATCTATCTTGGCATTGATCCGACTGGTCCTACTCTTCATCTTGGGCATCTTATTCCAATGCGAAAGCTGGCTGAACTTCAGAAGCTGGGGCACAAAATTATTTTGTTGATTGGAGATTTTACGGCCATGATTGGCGATCCTACTGATAAAAAAGCTACGCGTCAGCCATTAACGCGCAAACAGGTTTTGGCTAATTGCAAAGGATATAAAGAACAGGCTTCGAAGATTTTGAATTTCAGCGGCTCAAATCCAGTAGAGCTCAAGTTTAATAGCGACTGGTTGGCAAAGATGACATTTGAAGATATTTTGGAATTAACATCTCATTTTACTGTGCAACAAATGGTACAGCGCGATATGTTTAAGAAGCGTATTAAGGATGATAAGCCGATTGCTATTACTGAGTTTATGTATCCGCTAATGCAGGGTTATGATTCAGTTGTTATGGATGTGGACATGGAAGTTGGCGGAAACGATCAAACTTTCAACATGATGGCAGGTCGTCATCTTATGAAGACGATAAGTAACAAAGAAAAGTTCGTATTGACCACAAAGTTGTTAGTAGATCCAACAGGTACCAAGATGGGGAAGACTGAGGGCAACATGATTTCGCTGAGTGATAGTCCGGAGGACATGTACGGCAAAGTCATGAGCTGGTCAGATAGCATGATCGCCCAGGGATTCGAACTGCTCACAGATATTCCAATGAAAGAAATTACTGCAATGGAAAAGGCGATGAAGAAAGGGGAAAATCCGGTCATGTTTAAGCGGCAGTTGGCGCGGAAGGTTGTGAGCGAATTTGTTAGTGAGGCTGAAGCTGAGAAAGCGGAAAAGAATTTTTCGAAAGTTTTTACAGCGCATCAGGCACCAGAGGATATTCCGGTAGTTAAGATCGGCAAAGGTAGTACTTCATTAATTGACGCGCTCGTTACCACTAAACTCGTTACATCAAATAGTGAAGCACGCCGCGCAATTGAGCAGGGTGGAGTTAAAGTAGATGAAAAGGTAGTGAAGGATATTACAGCCAAAGTAAAAGCGCCGGTTACTATTCAGAAGGGAAAGAGACACTTTGTTCGACTGACATCCTAACTTCATTTGTCATCTCGACTGAAGCGTAGCCCCGAAGGCTTTCGGGGCGAAGCGTAACGGAGAGATCTTTAGCGCCTGTCATCTCGACTGAAGCGTAGGAATATAATCAGACGTTCCGAAGCGTAACGGAGAGATCCTTCTGAAAGATTTCTCCGCTTCGGTCGAAATGACAGGAAAGAAAGATTTCTCCGCTCCGTTATCACTTCGGTCGAAATGACAGGAAAGAAAGATTTCTCCGCTCCGTTATCACTTCGGTCGAAATGACAAATGAAAATATGTACATCTGGGATAAAATTTTAAAAGATGTTGCGAGCGCAGCATCCAAGGCAGCTGGTGTGAAAGTCAGCTCTCATGATTTCGTCGCTCCTCCTAATCCAAACATGGGAGATTTGGCTTTTGGTTGTTTTAGGTTGGCTAAAACTAAGAAAAAGAATCCGGCTGAGATCGCAAAAGATATTGCGTCCGAAATCAAACCCAACAAGATTATAGAAAAAGCAGAAGCCGCTGGTCCATACGTAAACGTTACTCTTAAGATTGGTGCGCTCGCAGATCTTGCAATCAAAGATGTTGAGAAGCACGGAGAAAAATTCGGCCGAAGGGCAAAGAGCGAAGGGCAAAGAGCGAATGAACTAATGCTCGAATACGCACAGCCGAATACGCACAAAGAAGTTCACATAGGACATCTCAGAAATTTTTTTATTGGCAGCGCGCTCATCAATCTTTTGGAATCACAGGGATGGAAAGTTGTTCCAACAAGTTATCACGGAGATGTTGGAGCGCATGTTTCTAAATGTTTGTGGTTTATGGTGCGAAAAGCCAAGGTCAAAGATTTTACAAATAAAACTGCGGAAGCTCTTTTGAAGAAAGTCCCAGCAGAGGATCGCAATAGCAGATATTTGGGTGCTCTTTATTCCGGCGCGAGTAAACTTTTGCACGAAAAACCGGATTTGAAAGATGAGGTTTCAGAAGTGCAGAACAAACTGGAAGCCAAAGATCCGGCGTGGACAAAATTATGGAATGAGACGCGCAAGTGGTCGTTGGCTGAAATGAAATCTATTTTTAAAGAACTGGGAGTCAAGGTTGAGCGTCAGTATTTGGAGAGCGAGGTTCAAGATCCTGGTCAGAAAATTGTGGATCAACTTTTAAAGAAGAAGATCGCAAAGAAGAGCAAGGGCGCGATTATTGTTGATTTGGAGAAAAAGAAGCTGGGAGTATTTTTGATCCGAAAATCTGATGGGACATCTCTTTACGCGACCAAAGATCTTGCGCTAGCTCAATTAAAGCTCAAAGAATATCCAAAAGTAAAACGCAGTTTGTTGGTTATTGATAATCGACAGGATTTTTATTTTCAACAGCTGTTCGAAGTTTTAAAGCAAATGGGATTTAAGCACACAATGGAATTTGTGGGTTATGAATTTGTAACTCTGAAGAGTGGTGCTATGGCGAGTCGTGAGGGGAATGTCGTAACTTGGCAGGATTTTCGTGATGAAGTTTTAAAGTTCGCGACAAAAGAAACTAAAACGCGCCACAAAGACTGGAGCAAGAAAAAGATTGAGCAGACTGCGTGGGATCTGATGATGGGCGGCATTAAATTCAACATGCTTAAGCAGGATGGAGATAAAGCAATCGTGTTTGATATTAAGCAAGCTGTGTCATTTGACGGTGATACAGGGCCATATGTTCAATACGCTGCTACGCGTTTGGGTTCGATTTTGCGTAAAGCTGCTTGGAAGGGCGGCACAGGCGGTTCTTTATCCGAACTTGATCAATTATCAGAAAAGCGATTAGCTCTGACCATGGCACAATTTCCGAACGTTGTTAGAGCAGCAGCGGAAGAATCACGACCATCGTTAATCGCGCGCTGGTGTGTCGAAATGGCTACTCGCTCGAACGAGTTTTATCGCGACGTCAAAGTGCTTGAATCTGAACCTGGTCTTAAAAAAGCGCGACTGCGTTTAGTCGCCAGTGCACGACAAGCTCTGATCCTCGGTCTTGGCTTATTAGGAATCCCAACCCCGGAAGAGATGTAAATAGACAAATTACGAATTACGAAATCCGAATTACGAATGTATGAGTTATCATTTTTAAATCCAGACCAACATTAGTAATTAGTAATTTGTCATTAGTAATTACGCACAGCAGTCCATATGCCTCTACTTCCATTCGAACTTTCGATTACAGTCGGCATAGCCTTCGTGGTTTTTATGTTGGGACTTGTGACCTGGCTGCACAACAGAGGAGAGAAGGCTAACGTAGTTTTCGCGCTTTCGGCATTCATACTTTCTTTTTGGACTTTAACGAGCTGGCTGCAAAGTCTTGAGGCAACCGCACAACCAATACAAATTACCACATGGCGCCTAATCTTTTATTCAAGCATCGCGCTTGCGCCGGCACTGGCAATCCACGCCGCATCAATTCTAGAGCACCGCGTTTTTAGATTAAAAGGGTCGCTAACTTATGTTTTTGGTTTCTTTCTTTTTATTTTATTCGACTCTGCCTTCGTACTAAAAACATCTGATTCTTTAAGCGTTTTGGGGCATCAATTCTATAATCTAAGTTTGTTACTGCTGGTGTTGTTCTACACTGGGGCGGTATTTGTAGTAGCGACCCAGCTCATGCCTATATTTTATTCACACACCGCTACGCTCATGGAGCGTCGGCGCATAGCATACGGAACTCTTTTGGTGACTCTGTTTTTGATCGCTGGAGTGTATCAGCTTGCTGTCGGGCCTATTGTTTCATCATCAGTTCTCACTCTAGTGGGAGGCTTATTCTTTTTGATAGCGAGCGTGGGTTTCGTCCGTGTACGTTTATTTGATTTGGATTTTTCAGCTGTCGAAGCTTTCTTTTTGGTATTGATTTCTGCTGCCATGGTTTTGATTTTAAGATCACAAACTTTGTACGAAGCGTTTACAACGTTAGCCGGTGCAATTGTGGTTGTGGGTTTTGGAACGATGGCGATAAAAACCATAAACAAAGAATGCGGACGCAGACGAAAGGCCGAACAGAAAAATAAAGAGCTTGAAGAGCTTGAAAAACTGAAGACTGATCTTATTGCTATAACAGCGCATCAGATAAGAGGTCCGATTGGCGGCATCAGATTTGCGGTAGACATGTTATCTCGTGGCGATTACGGACGCTTGCCCGAGCAGGCTAAAAAGATAACCGGTCTCATTAGAAACAGTATGGATCGACTTCTTGCTTTAAGCGAAACTTCTTTAAATGCTGCGCGAGTTCAGTCCGGAGATTTTCAAATTGTGATATCAGAAGTTGATGTTGCTGCTGAGCTTAAGATGTTATTGGCAGAAGTTTTGGCGTTTGCTAAGTCCAAGGGCATCAATCTGGAATATTCATTTAAAGATTTGCCGCCTAGTCTCAAACTGGATCGCGAGGTTTTGAGAAACGTGGTTTTCAACCTTATTGATAACGCCATTAAGTACACAGACACGGGCAGTGTAAAAGTTAAGGGCAGGAAGAAGGGCGAGCGATTGATTATTGAAGTTTCAGATACTGGAGCGGGTTTGTCGGAAAAAGATCAGGAGCGGCTTTTCGATCGTTTTCATAGGGGCAGTGATTGCGCGAGTGGGCATCGTGGTGCGGGTTTGGGTTTATACGTGGCGAAAAATTTGGTTAATGCTGCTGGTGGTGAGATTTCCGTGCAGAGCGAAGGTAAAGGAAAGGGGTCAAGATTTGTGGTTGAGTTTCCACTATAGGTCTACGAAAATACAAATGTGAAACGATGGTAAATGCGGTAGTTAATACGCCTGTAAATACAATTGTATCCCCACCGAATCTACTACTGAATTCACCACTGAATTTACCACCGAATACACCACCGAATTTCCTGTTGCATTAAGCGTCGTCTTATCAAAAGCAGGGAGTTGGTTTAGTCGCTTGACTAACACTCGGCACCAAAGGTAACGTATCCGCGTTATCTTTTATGTTTAAAAGCAAAGAACAGAATAATATGAGCAGAGATATGTCCCATTTTTCAAGTGGCGATAAAGCAACCGCAACCATAATTGCACATGGCGTTAGAGTTGAGGGAAACTTTTCAAGCCAAAGCGACGTTTTAATTGAAGGCGAAGTTGAGGGGAATGTTTCAACAACAGGCATGCTTACGGTTGGATCACAAGCGAGATTAAAGGCAGATGTGACAGCAGAGAATGCATCCATTGCTGGTGCTGTAGAAGGCAATCTGCACATAGGATCTCATCTTGATATTAAGGCCACTGCGATGTTGTTGGGAGATGTAACATGCGAGACCGCTACGCTCGAATCAGGGGCGACAATAAATGGAAAGGTTATTATCGGAAGCGCGAAGGCTCCTGTGACGAGAGATCAAGAGATCAAGATAACAAAAGGACAGATTAATGATAATTAATTCGTCAACTATTCGTAGCGTATTCGTAATTCGTAATTTATGAACATAAACTACGCCTATCTTTACGACGGATTTTTATCAGAGCGTAAGTACGAACGCGAAGTTGCTGCTCTGGAAACAAAATTGAATACCTATGATTTGGCAGGCAAAATAAGCCGCCTCGCTTTGTTTCGTGAGCCCAAGGATTTGGTCATGGGAATGGTGAATAAAAGAATCAGCACCATTGTGGTTGTGGGTAATGATGAAACATTGTTTAAGATAATCGGCTTGATGCCCGAGCTGAACGCAACCATCGGGTATATCCCGCTTGCCAAACCCAGCGCGGTTGCAGATCTTCTTAGTATCCCCATTGGATCAGACGCATGTGATGTTTTGGCTGCGCGTTTTGTGGAGACTTTGGACATGGGTCTGATAGGAGATCAGTATTTTTTTACAGAAGTTTTTTTACCGAATACTCGGGCCGGATTGAATGTTGAGGGACAGTATCAAGTCTCGCCTGTGAGTGGTGGGTCATTGAGTATTAGAAATTTGGGCGGGATAAAGAATCCAAAGCAGAATCAAGCTGATGCAAAAGATGGTTTATTAGAGGCAGTTGTTATTCCAAATGAAGAGAAAAAGCGTTCATTATGGAGAAGGAGACGGGCTGATAAACAAGATACGCGAATTATGTTTAGTAACGGATCTTTGGTTTCTGACAAGCCAATTAATTTTTTTGTAGACAATAAACTTGTGAGCGGCCAAAAGATTGAGGTTAGTATTTTGCCCGGTAGCGTTAGGTTTATCACAGGTCGTGGACGCGTACGAAAGACGGAAAAGGTCTTGCCAAAGCCAAAGAAAAATGCTACTCTCGCTTCGCGTGAATAGACTCTGCTGTCATCCTGAGCAGAGCGGAGAGCAGTCGACCTGCCTGCCGGCAGGCAGGAGGATCTGGTATTAACGAGGCTAGTAGATTTGGTGGTGTAAATGGTGGTAGATTCAGTAGGGAATACAGTAGTTAAATTTAATTCGTATATTTCGTATAATATTCGTACTTTCGTAGACCTATATAAGCGCGGGTGCTGTAATTGGTAGCCAGGCTAGCTTGAGGGGCTAGTGTCCGTATGGACGTGGAGGTTCGAGTCCTCTTCCGCGCACCAGGCCGTCAAACGCCCTTAGGCTATTTGATGGTACCAAAAAACTCCGTTGATCCGGAGTTTTTAGATTGACAACTTAGATGGCGGGCGCTACTCTTAAATTGAAGGGGGTCAGCATTCGGGATAAGCGACCTCCCCCCCAGGCTCTTCCTCGATGAGTCTGACCCCCTCCACTCTCCCAGAGACGTCACCGCTTGACGTCTCTTTTTTATTTATAACTCATCACTCCCAAAAGAAGTACGATGAACAGGACAAGCCAGCCTGCTGTGAGGGCAATTAATTTCAATGCTTTGACCGGCTCCTTCTTTTTATAAAACAAAATGATTGGATGCCCTAAAGTTATGAGCGC
>JAHIUG010000115.1 GCA_018817245.1 Patescibacteria group bacterium
ACTTCGATCTTCATCTCAAGGAATCCGAATGGCGATACAGTCGTGAAGCTGATGACCTCGAGCGAGAACTATGGCATATTATAAAATGGTACTTAAATTAGTGAGTTTGCTAGTCTAGAGCCTAATTAATAATCTTTTAAATAATTAACAAAAATAAAATATGCTACTTTCAATTTATATCGCTAAGGTTTTTGGTCTTTTTCTTGTCATAGCTGGTCTGGCCATGCTTTATAATAAAAAGGACATTCACGCATGGATCAATACCATGCTCAAAGAAAAATCAATGGTTATTTGCCATGGTGCCGTTGCTTTGTTGGTCGGCCTTTTGCTGGTAAACGTGCACAATGTCTGGGTAAAAGATTGGACTGTTCTTATCACAATTTTTGGTTGGATCTTGCTGCTCAAAGGTGTTTTCAGTATGTTCGTCCCGAGTCTTACGCAAAAAATGTGCAAAGTGCTACTAAAGACAGAATGGTATACAGTTGGATTAATTATCATGCTGATCATCGGCTTATTCCTGTCTTACAAGGGATTCGCACTATAAACAGAAAAGTTTAGATGAAAAACCCCGCACTAAAACGAGTGTGGGGTTTTGTTATCCACTTATCCACAGACAAGCGCCACAACATGTTGTGGTATAATTCATTTGCAACCACAAGATATTGTGTTTTTGGCAAAAGCCACTTGTCATAAATAGTCGCAGTTCATCTTAATTAAACAAATATCATCTAAAAAGATGATTTTTTGAACCTCTCTCTAAAAAAGTTTTCGGGAGAGGTTCGCTACCTAAAAAACAAACATATGCCCGACATCGCCACAGAATCCCCCATCCTAACCGTAGTAAAACGAAACGGTGACCACGCTGAATTTGATAAAGAGCGAATCTTTAGCGCTATTTCCAAAGCAGCTGACGCAACCGGAGAATTCGACGAGTCAGAAGCGCGCAAACTTGCTGACACGATTTGCCGATATATCCAAAAACCTTCCAATGAAGGCAAGGAGGTCACTGTTGAAAGTATTCAGGATATTGTGGAATTTGCTTTGATGAGCTCGAATTATTACATCACAGCCAGAGCATTTATCGTGTATCGCGAGAAACGAGCGCAAGCACGCGCCGCAAAAGGGGTGGCAATTGAGGTGGACAAAACAATTGGCGAGTACATAAGTCAATCAGACTGGCGCGTTCAGGCAAACGCAAATCAGGGTTATTCATTGGGTGGCATGATTTTAAATACTTCCGGAAAACTTATTGCGAACTATTGGTTAAACTCCATATATTCCAAGGCTGTTAAAAACGCACACGTAGAAGGCGACTATCACATTCATGATTTGGATATGTTCTCCGGATATTGCGCCGGCTGGAGTTTGCGACAATTGCTGGAGGAAGGTTTTAACGGCGTGCCCGGAAAGGTTGAGTCTTATCCGCCAAAACATCTTGAAACCGCAGTTGCGCAAATGGTTAATTTTTTGGGAACTTTGCAAAATGAATGGGCCGGCGCACAAGCCTTCTCATCTTTCGACACTTTTCTTGCGCCGTTTGTGAGAAAAGATGACCTTACTTACGAGCAGGTAAAGCAGTGCGTGCAACAGTTTGTCTTTAATTTAAACGTGCCATCGCGCTGGGGAACACAAACACCATTCACAAACATAACACTTGATTGGGTGTGTCCAGAAGACATGCGAGAAAAAAATCCTGTTATAGGTAAAGAAAAACAAGCTTTTACTTATGGCGAATGTCAAAAAGAAATGGATCTTCTCAACAGAGCATTTATCGATGTCATGTCATCAGGTGATGCAAAGGGACGAATCTTCACTTTCCCAATCCCAACATACAACATCACAAAAGATTTTGATTGGGACAATGACAACGCGCAGGTTTTATTTGAAATGTCAGCGAAATACGGTATCCCCTACTTTCAAAACTTCATTAATTCCACACTGAATCCAAGTGATGTTCGCAGCATGTGTTGCCGCTTACAGCTGGATTTACGACAGCTTAGAAAACGTGGCGGTGGTTTGTTCGGCTCAGCTGAGATGACCGGAAGCGTGGGCGTGGTCACAATTAACATGCCACGTATCGCCTATCTGGCAAAATCAAAACGTGAATTCTTTGAGCGCCTTGAAAAGCTCATGGGCTTGGCTAAAGAATCATTGGAGCTTAAACGAAAGGTTGTAACTGACAACATTGAGCGCGGTCTCCTTCCGTTCACAAAGCGCTATTTGCAAACGCTGCACAATCACTTTGCGACAATCGGACTTAATGGCATGAACGAAGCTTGTCTAAACTTCCTGCACAAAGATATCTCAACACCGGAGGGCAAGGCGTTCACGCACGAGGTTCTTGATTTCATGCGACAAAAGCTGGCTGATTATCAGGAGGAGACAGGTAACTTTTACAATCTTGAGGCTACACCGGCTGAAGGCACTACATACCGTTTTGCAAAAGAAGATCGTGTGCGTTTGCCAGGCATAATCCAAAGCGGAACAGCTGACGCGCCATACTACACAAACTCAACTCACCTTCCTGTAGGTTATACGGATAACCCGCTTGAGGCGTTGGATCATCAAGATGAATTGCAAACCAAATACACTGGTGGAACTGTTATGCACTTGTTTTTAGGCGAACGCATGAAAGACTGGAGGGCTTGTCGCAGCTTTGTTAAAAAGGTAGCTGAAAATTACAGCCTCCCCTATTTCACATTGTCCCCAACTTTCAGTGTGTGTCCAACTCATGGCTACTTAACCGGCGAGATAGAAAAATGCCCGACTTGTGATGAAAAATGCGAAATCTGGTCACGTATTGTCGGCTACTTCCGCCCTGTTGATCAGTGGAATAAAGGAAAGAAGAGTGAGTATCACGAAAGAAAGGAATATGTTATTTGTTCAGATAAAACCAAAGAAATCGACCCAGCGGAAATTAGAGCAAATATATTGGAAGCGATGCCGGCTTAATTCACTCAACGCATATCACAAAACATATTTAAATCAGATATGTTGCGTGTTACGTGATCTATGAAAATCGCCGGATTTCAACCGCTTAGTTTAATAGACTTTCCAGAAAAAAGTTGCACTATTGTATTTACTCAAGGATGTCCGTTTCGCTGTCCATTCTGCCATAACCCAGAATTGATCCCTACAAAGTCCGAATATTCCGTAAGCGAAGAAGAGGTGTTGGCACATCTGACAAAACACAAAGTCATGTTAGATGGTGTGACAATTACCGGTGGCGAACCGACTCTTCAACCTGATCTGGAGGATTTTATACGCAAGATTAAGGATCTGGGTTTTGCTGTGAAGCTTGATTCTAATGGTATACATCCGGAAAAATTGCAGCGCATATTGGATCAGAATCTGGTTGACTACATTGCTATGGACTTAAAAAATACTTGGGAGGATTATCAACTAGTTATCCGCGCGGGTGGAGAGAATACTGTTTCGAATTGTCAGAAAAGTTTTAAGATTATACAAGATTCCGGAGTTGATCATGAATTTCGCACCACTATCTACCCTGGTGTTCACACGGAAAAAGATTTTGAGACAATG
>JAHIUG010000116.1 GCA_018817245.1 Patescibacteria group bacterium
TTCTGAAAGATCTCTCCGCTACGGTCGAGATGACAGACTTTTGTCATTGCGAGGAGCGGAGCGACGCGGCAATCTTTTGCACTGTCATTTCGACCGGACCACGCCATAGTCTAAGAAGCGGGGGTAGCGGAGAAATCTTTTGCACTGTCATTTCGACCGGAGCGCAACGCAGTGAAGTGAAGCGGAGAAATCTTTCTAAAGATCTCTCCGTTACGCTACGGAACGTCTGATTATATTCCTACGCTTCAGTCGAGATGACAGAATAAAAAAAGGACTTCCGAGATGGAAATCCTTGGGAGAACAAGGAATTGTGAGTTGAGTTTGCTATAGGTGATGAAGCTACGGCATTCTCCAGAAGGCGGGCCCGTACCTTGCTCACGCATCCTTGCGGTAATTCGTCCGAGACTCCTCAGAATCGTACAAACTACCTTTCGAAGACCCTCGTTGTTGACCCTCCAACCAGAAGGAGAGCTGGTAAACAGTTTAAAGTCAGAACTTCTTTATGTCAATAAAAAAAGGACTTCCGAGATGGAAGCCCTTAGGAGAACAAGGAACGAGAGAGTGACGTGCTGTATGGAAGCGGCTTCCCCTGGGATGAGAGGGGCTCAACCGGGGGCGACCAACAACACACCATTGAACGTGGTCTGTGAAACGTTCATTCTCTCATCCTCGGAGACCAATCAGTATTGACTCTTGCGAGTTTGCTGAACTGAAACTGAGCAATGTGGTAGCCATCGCGGAAACCAGGAAACGCGATGAAGGCGCCATGGGAAAACGCCTCAAGGCTCAGTTTCAGAAGGTCTCAGACAGACCCATGCTGCAGAAAAGGCCAAGGAGGAAGCCTCGTCCACAGCGCCGCCTATACGAAGGCGGGAAGTTTGAAAGAGCTTAGTTCAAGAACGAAAGAGGTTGAGTATCCGACCACAGCCCGACCGAATGCTCCTGAAACGGGTCCGTATCGCTTCATACCTCAGTCGCTCTTGTGAGAGCCGGGGAACCACGAACCATGCTCTCAACGGACCGCTAACCACCAACACACCACGCGATGCCACGCCATGTAGCAGAAAAAAGTATATTTCATTCAAGACAGCTTGTCAACACCCCGGATAAACCGCTAACTCTACACAAACTTGCTGATCTGTTATATGCTGCGGCTTATGAAAAAGATAGATGGAAAAGCGCTAGCCACAACAGTCCGTGAACAAGTAAAACAAGAAATTGCAGATTCCGGCGTAAAGCCCAAGCTTGCCGTGCTTTTGGTTGGTGAAGATGCCGCGTCTCACATCTACGTAAATTTAAAAGAAAAATCAGCGCACGAGGCTGGTATTGAAACTGATATTCGTCGTCTGCCAGATACAACGAGCGAACAGGAACTGCGACAAATTGTCGAAACTTGGAATGACAATCCATCTGTTGATGCGATTTTGATTCAAATTCCCCTACCGAAAAATTATGATCAGGATGCAATAATTCAGATTATGGATCCGGCAAAAGACGTGGATGGCTTTCATCCCTCGAACGTTGAAGCGCTCATGGCCGGAACCGGAGATTTATTTCCTCCTGTGCACGAAGGAATTTTGCGACTTATCGCAGCTACTGGCGTTTTAATAAATGGCGGTAAAGCTGTAATTATCGCCAACTCAGAAATATTTGCAAATCCTTTAAATAAATTACTTTCAAGTGCCGGATGTTTTGTAACTAAATGCGGACCTGAAGATTACGAGCGCGAAATTTTGCAAAGTGCAGATATTATTATTGTTGCAGTTGGAAGAGCGAACTTTTTAAAACGAGACATGATTAAATCTGGCGCCTGCATTATTGATGTTGGTACGAATCGTACGGCAGAAGGAAAGGTTGTTGGGGATGTTGATGTAGAAGATACAAAAGATATCCCAGGCTGGCTCTCCCCTGTCCCGGGCGGAGTTGGACCAATGACTGTTGCAATGCTTTTAAAAAATACTTTGAAGCTGGCGAAACGACGCGCTAACAAAACAGAAACCCCAAATCCAAAATCTCAAGTTAATTTTTAAATTATGGCAAAAAATTTGCTAATAATCATATCCGGACATCCATGCACTGGAAAAACCACACTTAGTAGAAAGATTTCAAATAAATTAAAACTACCTTTAATTAGTAAAGATGATATTAAGGAATCTCTTTTTGATTCACTTGGCGTAAAGGATCGTGAGTGGTCAAGAAAACTTGGGATCGCGAGTTTTGATTTAATGTATCAATTTATAGAAACGCTGCTCTTAGGAAACACGTCCTTCATTGTTGAAACACCACTAAAGCCGGAGTTTGATAATGAAAAGTTCCTCAATCTACAAAGGAAGCATGACTTTGAGGTTTTGCAAATAATATGCAATACAGATGATGCTGTACTTTTTGAACGCTTCAAAAAACGCACAGAATCAGGTGAGCGTCATCCAGGACACGTTGATGATCAAAACTATGATATGTTTAAAGATGGTTTACTAAAAGATAAACATGAACCATTAAATATATCTGGTGAGATTATCGAAATTGATACTACGAATTTTAACAGTATTGATTATGATGCGATCTTCAACTCTATAAAATCAGCCAAATCTAAAATCGATTGTTAAGATTTGATATATTCGTATAACATACAAGATGCAGATATCTAAGCGAAAAACATTTCGGATAGAAACGCGCTAGCTAAAATAAATAAATACTTTTTCTAAGCAGCAAAATTTATATAGATCGCTTATTCATCAATACTATGGACAAAAAAATCTTAAATCACTACTTACAATTTGGAACATTTACCAGTCCGGGTTGTTATAAAGAATTTCTTCAAAATCTTCCAGATGATATTAAAGAACTGGGCAATTTAATCAGTCATCAAATTATTCATCGTGTAACTCTAAAAGAGGGCAACACAAAAGCCAATAGGGATTTACGCTATGGTGATATGAAA
>JAHIUG010000117.1 GCA_018817245.1 Patescibacteria group bacterium
CGTAACACATAGCACGTAACACATAGCACGTAACACATAGCACGTAACACATAGCACGTAACACATAGCACGTAACACATAGCACGTAACACATAGCACGTAACACATAGCACGTAACATATCTGTCATCCTACGAAAGCTTTCGAGGGATCCAGACCCGATTAAATAAATGAGAGTATTAGGAATTGATTACGGAGCCAGACGAATAGGCTTGGCTCTGGGAGATACTGAGTCACGGATTGCCAGTCCATGGTCTGTTTTAAAATATGAGGAACTTTCCGATGCTCTGCAAAAGATAAATGACGTGATAGAAAAGGAAGGCGCAAAGAAAGTTGTGGTTGGAGTTCCTTATCCATTGATGGGCATCAGTATAGAGAATGAACAGGTCAAAGAGGTTCGTTTGTTTATTGATGAATTGAGAGAGATGGGTTTACTCGTCGAAGAGATGGATGAGCGTCTTAGTTCTCAGATTGCTATTAGATATATGCATGAGAGAGGTGAGAGAGGGAAGCGGGATGATTTGGCGGCAACGGCAATTCTACAAACATGGTTGGACAAACAGTAGTATGAGCTACATAAGGGATCGAGCCTTCGTATTAAAGAGGCAGCCATTTAATGAACATGATCGGAAGTATTTTTTGTATGGGCGTTCGTACGGATTGCTGATTGCGGTTGCGCGAGGTACATCTTTAGCACGCTCGAAACAGGCAGGTCATCTTGAACCTTTTTCGCAATCTGATGTCATGATCGCAGAGGGAAAATTTTTTGATAAATTGGCTGTGGCTCGAAATATTCAACATACTCCTCATGAAAATCTTGGGGCATTGGCAATAATGGGATCGTTTTGTGATCTGTTGATTTCACTCTCACGACCCGGAATAAGTGATGGCAGGATATTTGATCTCATTAGCGAGGTGCGTGACGTTTGTGTCGGATTTACGAGCGAACCAACCAAAGAACGCGCTCGTCTGATTCTTGCCGGCTCAACGCTAAAACTGTTGGATTTATTGGGTTTTGGCCCATCTTTCGAAGGTGATTTGGATGTATCTCCGCAAAGCGTAACTCTCCTCAAGTTCTTACGACGCTTTCCACTGGCTGACGCCATGCGCGTTACGGTTTCAACAGATATCATGGAGGCTACTTCCTCTTTTATTGAAAATGCAGTAAGTTACACTCCATTGGATAAATCACCGCACGGTCCTATAACCGTGCATTCGATTCTTGAATAGGCAAAATTTCTAAACATTTCTGTCATCCTCGCGAAGACGGGGAACCAGTTCCAGAGGCGCTTGTATATATGGGATGACAGTGGGCATTTGTAAAATTAGTTTAGGATTCGTACTTTCGTAGACCCTCATTCGTATTTACGTAGACCTATGACACTCATATCAAAATTCGGAAATCATACAGATCAAACCGTAACCATAAAAGGCTGGGCATATAATGTGCGTTCGTCGGGAAGTATTGCGTTTCTTCAGATTCGTGACGGTTCTGGTTTCACACAAGCTGTGGTTTCCAAGAGCGAAGTTTCTGATTCAGTATGGCAAACTGCTGTTGAGACAACCATCGAGTCTTCTATTGAGGTCACAGGAAAAGTTACTAAGCATCCTAAGAAGGAAGGTGTGTTTGAGCTTCAAGTATCCGAATTAAACATTGTTCAGAAAGCAGACGAATATCCGATCGGCAAGAAGGAACACGGGCCGGATTTTTTATTGGAGAATCGACATCTCTGGTTGCGCGCTCCAAAACAGTGGGCAATACAACGAGTACGAAATGTGATCATTAGAGCGATTTATGACTGGATGCATGATAATGATTTTGTAAAAATTGATTCTCCAATTTTTACTCCAAGCGCTTGCGAAGGCACGACAGACTTATTTGAAGTTGATTATTTTGAAGAAAAAAAGGCTTATTTAACACAATCCGGACAGTTATATTTGGAAGCCGCAGTTCCGGCACATGGTAGATGTTTTGATTTCGGTCCTGTATTTCGCGCTGAGAAAAGTAAGACACGACGCCACCTCACTGAGTTTTGGATGATGGATGCTGAGGCGGCTTTTGTGGAGCATGAGGAAAACATGAAGATTCAGGAAGACTTGCTTTGCTACATCGTGAGTCGCGTTTTAAAAGAGTGTCAGGAAGAATTAAAAATAATGGAGCGCGATGTTTCATTGCTTGAAAACATTAAAGCACCATTCTATCGTCTTACGCATTCTGAAGCAGTTAAAAAGTTGCGTGAGCTTGGGAGTAAAATTGGAGACATGGATGATCTTGGTGCAGAGGACGAAACACTTCTCACAAAAGAATTCGACAAGCCGGTTTTTATAGAAAAATATCCGGCTGCAGTAAAAGCGTTTTACATGAAGCGAGATTCTGAGAATCCGGATTTGGCATTGTGTTCGGATTTGTTGGCACCAGAAGGATACGGAGAGATCAGTGGCGGGTCGCAGCGTGAGGATGATTATGAAACGCTTTTAAATCGCATTCGTGAACATAGGCTGCCAGAAGAGGCATTCCAGTGGTATCTGGATTTGCGTAAGTATGGTTCAGTCCCTCATTCAGGCTTTGGTTTCGGACTGGAAAGATTAGTAGCTTGGATTTGCGGGTTACATCATGTACGCGAAACTATTCCATTCCCAAGGACGATTCATAGGATTGAACCCTAGTTGTCATTGCGAGCGCAGCGTGGCAATCTTTTCGAAAAGATTGCCACGTCACTTCGCTCCTCGCGATTGTGTATTCAACTCATGGATGCACCATTTAAAATCCGAAAACAACAAAATAAAAAACCCACCAATAATTGCCGATAGGAGCTTTTTGGTGGGTTTTCGGATACTTGATTCGAACTCTTAATTAATTGCGATTGGATAATA
>JAHIUG010000118.1 GCA_018817245.1 Patescibacteria group bacterium
CGAATGACGAATGTAGGTAGGGATCATATGAATAATGACGAATGACGAAATCCGAATGACGAATGTAGGTAGGGATCATATGAATAATGACGAATGACGAAATCCGAATGACGAATGTAGGTAGGGATTGGTAGATGACAACCATAATTCGTCATTAGTCATTCGTACTTGGTCATTATCAGACAGTCCGCACGCTAATTTGTCATTAGTCATTCGTACTTGGTCATTGTATACAGTCGCGCGGTGCTAAATAGACTATAAACATGTTATAATCTGGGAGTTGTAATATTGAGACGGTCACCAATCATCTATGCCATTATTTGGATCCAAAGATAAGAAGGAGAGCTTTATAGGCGTTGATTTGGGCATGTCCGGAATTAAGCTTGTTGAGTTGGTAAATGAGAAAAAGCGCGCTCGGCTTCAGACATACGCTTTTGTGGATGTTCCCGGTGTTGATAAACTTTATCTGGAAGATCCGGAAAAGACGGCGGCTTTGATTAAGAAGATCGTAGCTAAAGCCAAATGCACAACAAAAAAAACGGTTTCAGCTCTGCCGATTCCGTCAGTCTTTTCCTCCATCGTCAGTGTTGGTGATGTGAAAGACAAAGAGTTTGAAGCAGCTGTTTACGCTCAAGCAAAAAAATTGGTTCCAATGCCAATTGAAGAAACGGTTATAGATTACAAAAAAATTGAAATGAACGAGGAGGAGGGGAAAAAGATAAACAGGGTTTTGATTACAGCTGCTCCTAAAACCTTGGTAAATCGTTATACGGAAATTTTTAAAAAAGCGGATTTGGAACTTGTATCGCTGGAAACAGAACTTTTTGCTTTGATACGCTCGTTGATCGGTAAAGACAAATCCACAATCATGCTTGTTGATATCGGATCTCAGCGCACAAATATCTCTATTATCGAAAGAGGAGTACCTTTTGTCACGCGTTCAATTGCAACAGGCGGCGTTGCTATAAGCGACACAATCGCGAAGACTTTGGGAATTTCTTATGATGAAGCGGATACCATGAAGCGCGACATTCGGTCTTTGCAGTCCTTTGCCACTACCGGCGAAATAAATCCAATACTTGAGATATTGCTGAAACCGATTATCGATGAAGTACGATATTCATTTAATATTTTTCAGGAACAGACGCAGGGAGGCAAGAACAAGAAAATCGATAAAATCATTTTGACAGGAGGATCAGCGCTGTTGCCAAGCCTTCCGGAATTTATGACAAAGCTGTTGAATGTGAATGCATACTTGGGAGATCCGTGGGCGCGCGTTATTTACCCGCCGGGACTTCGTTCTATTCTGGATGAAATCGGTTCGCGTTTTAGCGTGTCAATCGGTTGCGCAATGAGGGATATTGAGTAGAAAATTAAAAGTGTATTCGGTAGTGTATGCGGTGGTAAAAACAGTGGGTAAACGGTAGTGATTATTTCGAACAGGTACAGGTTACAAGTTATGAGTTATGAGTTCAATTCTATTGATAGAAGATGATAATTTTTTAGCAACTATTTACTCTCAAAAATTGGAACTTGAGGGATTTGATGTTTTAGTTGCTAACAATGGTGAGGATGGTCTGAGGCTAGCGCTGAAGGAGCAGCCTTCTTTAATTTTGTTGGATTTGATCTTGCCTAAGCTGGATGGGTTCGAGGTTTTGGAAAAGTTGAAAGCAGAGCCGCAGACAATGGATGTCCCTGTGTTGGTTTTGACAAACATGGGCCAGCAGGAAGACGTTGCAAGATGCACGGAGTTGGGAGCCGCCGGATATCTGATCAAAGCTCATTCTTTGCCGGATGAAACAGTTAAGAAGATAAGGGCTGTTTTAACGGAATGACGAACGTTGGTCGTTACTTCCAAAATTCGACATTCGGATTTCGACATTCAGTCGCTGTGATATAATCTATCTATGTTTACTAAAAAAGGTTTTACTTTAATAGAGCTGTTTGTGACGCTCGCAGTCATAGGATTGTTACTTGTTTTGGCTGGTACGGCTTTTAAACTGGCGAGCCACAAAAACAATGATGCAAGAAGAGTGACTGATGTGAGTAATATAATCATCTCTTTTAGCGCGGCTGCTGAAGATGGTGCGGTTTTGTGCAATGCCAGTGGTAGTGATTTCTGTTCTGCCGGGAGTCTTGTGCATGAATGTGCGATCTATCAGAAAACTTGCAGCGGAGCAGCGGAAGAAGATGTTGCAAACGAGTATATTAATTTGCAGAATGTTAAGGATCCGGTTTATTTGGGCGCTTGTGAGCAAGAGTTTTATTCCGAATGCGGATATACTTTTGTGGAATTAACAGATATATCAGAATTCACAATTGGTTTTTCAACTCAGGGTGATAGTATTCAGGGATTGGGGCTTGGTCATTCACACAGCGCTAATCAAGATGGATTTGTTTATTAGGAAGTGAGTAGTTGGTAGTGGGTAGTGAGTAGTGAGTAGTGGGTTTAGAAATTAGTAATTAGAAATCAGTAATTAGAAATTTTATGAAAAAGAACGGATTCACCATACTCGAGCTCCTGATTGTTCTGGCAATAGTCGGAATGCTTGCGGCTGCCGCGATATTTATGTTAAACGTGTCTCGTTCAAAGACGCGTGACGCAAAGCGCATTTCTGATATAAGTGTATTGAGAAGCGGCTTAAGTCAGTATTGGTTACAGATGGCAAGCTATCCTGTTAGCAATGGATTGAATCTTGGTCAATCCGCACAGAATACGAACTTTCTCACCACAGAGGGTTTCGTTGGTGCGGAAGGTGGAGGCAATGTGATTCTGCAAGCAGTTCCGATTGGTCCTAAGTCTAACGAGTTTTATTTTTATAAAGCTGATGTTGGGGGATATTCGATTCGTTTTGTGCTTGAAAGAAAGTCAGCTTACGGATTACCGGGCACATACTACGCACACGCAGTGGGAGTAGATCAGGAGGATAGTCTGAAATAATTTTCAACTTTCAACTTTCAATTTCCAAACATTTTTTTATCATCCCTCACCCAGAAAGCTTTCGGGGCTCAGGATGATAAAAAGTATTCGCATATTTCGTATTAATTAGTAATTTCGTAGACCCGCTGGCACGATGTTTATATCAATAATAACGATCGCTTTCGCGTTTATTTTAGGTGCGTGCTTGGGTTCGTTTGCTAATGTTTTAGCAATCCGCTGGCATGAGATGGGAACGCTTGGTGGCAGATCGCGATGTCCAAAATGCAAAACCACAATCCGCGCGAAGCACTTAGTGCCGATTTTTTCATGGTTTTTTTTAAGAGGGAAGTGTTCTTATTGCGGAGTTAAAATTCACATACAATATCCGTTGGTGGAATTTGTAGCCGGTTCATTGGCAGTTATTGCTGCCATTCGACATAATCCATTTAGTGAAGAGTTTCCTTTGTTCGCAGTAGAGCTTGGTTTGGGGATTTTGCTTTTAGCGATTGCGGTTATGGATTGGCGTTGGAAAGAGCTGCCAGTGGAGATACTGACGATTATCGGTGTTTCAGCCGCGGTTATACATTTATTTGCGCTTCGCCCTTGGCCATTTGTTCTTAGTGATTTGGGATTTGGAATTTGGAATTTGATACTCGCAGCCGGACTCGGTGTTCTTTTCTTTGGCGCTCAATGGTTGTTGTCAAGAGGCAAGTGGCTCGGTAGCGGTGATGTTTGGTTTGGCGCGATGATGGGTTTGGTTTTGGGATCCTGGCAACTCACCGGAGTGGCGATTTATCTCTCTTACCTGGTCGGCGGATTAGCGGCCGCAATTCTTCTTCTTACAAAAATAATAAAGCGCGGCGGTAATATACCATTCGCGCCATTTTTGACTTTGGGATTAATGCTAACTTTTTGGTTTGGTCCTGCAATACAAGCGTGGCTGACTAAGATGTTTTTTCTAGGTTGACGAAAGGGGGTTACGAATTGACGAATCGCGCAACGAATATTACGAATAGTACGAATAGTTGACGAATTATAAATTTTGAATTTCGAACTTCAAACTTCAAGCATCTAATCATCCTTCAAAAGTTTCTTATCATCAAAACACGCATTGTCATTTTTTTCTCCTATCGGCAAATTCTACGTAATGTCAAAATATACGAACCCAGAAAAATGTACCGATAGGGCTGTTTTTCTGGGTTTTTGTTATTTTTTCGATTGTCGTCTTTTTCTCCTATCGGCAAAAAAAGTGACAATCGAATTTTTTGAATATATCACTCAAATTAAGTAAATACGATCAGAGTTAAACGATTAACGATACATGACTAATGCTGTAAACTGTGAGCTATGAATAAAGATGAGGCAGAAGTGCGGATTGCCAAGCTGCGCAAAGAAATTGCGCGCTATCGCTATCAATATCATGTTTTGAATAAGCTTGAGATTTCCGAGGCTGCTTTGGATGCGCTCAAACATGAGCTTTATAAGTTGGAAGAGCAATATCCTGATTTGATTACGCCGGATTCTCCAACTCAGCGAGTTGCTGGTGGTGTTGCTAAAGGTTTTAAAAAGGTTAAGCATGATGTGCCGATGCTTTCGCTGGAAGATGCGTTTAATCGCGAGGAAGCTGACGCGTGGCTTGAGCGAGCTAAAAAGTTGCGACCGCGAGCGCAGTTTGAATTTTACGCTGAAGTAAAGATGGATGGCTTGGCGATTTCCGTTATTTACGAAGATGGAGCAATGAAAAGAGCTGCAACGCGCGGTGATGGGCGAGTGGGCGAAGAAGTGATACGTGGCGTTCGAACAATTGAGTCGCTCCCGCTTCACTTGCGCGTTCCAAAAGATTCTGAGATCGAACACTTTCTCAAAAAGCATAAAGGTCACATGGACGAGAAAAAGGTTGTTCGTACGCTTACCGTGCATTCCGGAAGGATTGAGGCTCGCGGTGAAGTTTATATGCTTAAGAAACAGTTGGAAAAATTAAATAAAGATTTGAAAGCGCGCGGCAAACCATTGCTCGCAAATCCGCGCAACGCAGCAGCTGGTGCTATTCGACAGCTGGATCCGAAAATCGCGGCTGAGCGTGGCTTGTCATTTATGGGTTGGCAGATTTTGGGAGATTTGGGAGTTACAACGCACGCGCAGGGTTTGGAGATGATGGCGCTCCTCGGTATTCCGATTAACGAATCAAATCGTCTTTGCGCGAACTTGGACGAGGTTGAGAAGTTTCAAAAATCAATTGGCGATAAGCGCGACAAATTGCCGTTTCAAATCGACGGGATAGTTATAAAGGTGAATGATAGCGTGCTCTTTGATTCGCTTGGCGTTGTCGGCAAAACTCCACGTGCAGCAGTGGCGTGGAAATATGCTGCAGAGCAGGGGACTACAATTGTGCGCGATATTCATATTTCCGTGGGTCGCACGGGCGCGCTTACTCCTGTGGCGGTTATGGATCCTGTTCAATTGGCCGGCACAACAGTAACTCATGCATCTTTGCATAATGAGGATGAAATTCGTCGTTTAGGTCTGAAGATCGGCGACACAGTGATTCTTGAAAAAGCAGGGGATATCATTCCGAAGATCATAAAAGTGTTGCCAAAATTGCGAGCGAAAAATTCCAAAGAGTTTCGCATGCCTCACAAATGCCCGATGTGTGGTTCGGACGTGAAACGACGTGAAGGAGAAGTAGCGACAGTTTGCGCGAACAAACATTGCTTTGCGCAAGAGCTCGCACATCTTCAATATTTTGTCGGGCGCACAAATTTCGATATTCGCGGAGTTGGATCAAAAATCGCGGAACAATTATTGCAAAACGGATTGGTGAGCGAACCGGCAGATTTGTGGAAGTTGAAATCCGTAGACCTTTTATCGCTCGAAGGTTTTGCAGAAGTTTCAGCACAAAAGTTAGTTGATGAAATTCAGGCGCACAAAAAGATCGCGCTTGATCGTTTCATAAACTCGCTCGGAATCAGACACGTGGGAGAAGAAACAGCGCGTGATTTGGCGAGTGCGTTCGGATCATTTTCAGCGTTTCGAAAAGCCACGCCCGAAGAACTTGATTCGGTCGACGGGATAGGGGAATCTGCGGTTGAATCCATTCGCTCTTATTTTGAAGACAAGCGCACTGCTGACAAGGTTGATCATCTACTTGATGTTGTTGAGGTTGAGACAATGAAAAAGAAAGCACCAGGAAAATTCGCCGGAACTTCGTGGGTTTTGACCGGTTCGCTCGAATCCATGAGCAGAGATGAGGCAAAGCAAAAAATTCGTAACCTGGGTGGTGAAATATCTTCCAGCGTTTCTAAGAAGACTAGTTATGTTATAGTGGGTGAAAATCCAGGTTCCAAATTCGATAAAGCTAAAAAACTCGGAGTCCCAACGCTGAATGAAAATGAATTTTTGAAGAAGCTGAGCTAAATTGACTGGAGTTTTCAAGAGTAGTAAAATAGGAATGTAAGAAATTTTACTTGATATATGGAAAAAGTCGTGAAAGCCACAAGCAAAGGTCAAATAACTCTGCCGGCAAAATGGCGGAAAAATTTTGATACGGATCATTATCTTGTAAAACAAAATAAGGGCGAACTCCTGATCAAGCCATTGGAAATTGATGAAGTTTCTGGAGAGTGGGAGGTAATTTTTAATGCAGAGCGTGACAATGACGGCAAAGGAATCCCAGCAAAAGAATTGGCGCATATTCTGAAGAAGATGAATTAGCGGTTCAGTTTTATGGATAAAATTATTAAGCTGTTGCGCAGGATTAATAAGAAGGATCGCGAGCGGCTGCTGGAACTTATAAATAAATTGCTATCTGGTAAATTAGAGAATCTGCATATAAAGAAATTAAAAGGCGGCAAAGTATATCGGATCAGAAGCGGAAAATTTAGAGTTATTTTTAAACTTAATAATAAATACATCGAGATAACGGACATCCGCTATCGCGATGAAAATACTTATAAATAAATTTATTTTATGCTAAACGGTAAACCAACACCACCGCCAGTACCAGGAACAAAGCCCACACCACCGCCAGTACCAGGAGCAAAGCCAACACCGCCACTTGTTCCTACAGAGAAAAAACATCCTAACTTGGGATTTGTAATCGCGCTGGTAATTTTAGGATTGCTTTTTGTCGTATCCGCAGCTTTTGCGTATTGGACAACAACTCAATCCCAGAAACTTACAACTGACTTAGTAGATGTAAGAGCTAATCTAGCTGAAACGCAGGTAAAATTGGAAGCGTCAGAGGCGCTGATCAAAGCTCAAATTCCGTTTTTCTATGATACACACGTAAATTTCCTTCAGACTAGTATTCACATGATCGATCCTGTTTCAGGTAAGGATGAAATAATTTTTGAAGTAGATGATGCTCATTATATAGTTTTTGCTATTCCGCGAATTAGTTATGACGGACGAATTTTCTTAAGTAGTGTAGGAGAAGGAGATGATCCTGGACTAGCATTATTCGAACTTGATGTTGAATCAAAACAAATTACAGAATCATCGATTAATAAAAAATTACCATTTACAGGAAAATTTTCAACACTTCTTTCTTCGGACGAAACGCGTTTAGCAGCTGCTTATGATAATCCAGGTTATGATGATCGCGCTAAAGAATTATTGGTATGGAATTTGTTAACAGGAGAATTTGAGGTTATAGGTACCATTGCAGAGGTTGAATATTTTCCAAATATACAGGGTAATGCGTTCGCTGGCGCGGAAGGATATGAACTGGAGTGGAAGGACCTTAACTGTGTTCAAACTGTGATCCATGTAGATATACCGGATGCAGAAGACACAACACAAAAGAAATTTAAAGAATATCGAACATTTTGCGAAAAATAATTTCTTAACAAAAAACCGTCGGATTTAATCGGCGGTTTTTTTGTATTCGTAGAATTGACAGATTAACTGTACTTTGCTATATAAAGTGTTAGTTGTTGAAAAATCGTTCTTAAATCAAAGGAGATCAAAGTGTACAGAGCTTTCAGAAAATGTAAGTTATGTGATTATCTTTACCACTTCATTGCATATGTAATGCGTAGGAATTCTTCCATCAGTCGCAAATGTCCCAAGTGTGGCGGAGAGGTCAAAACTGTTTTCGAGGAAGATATTAAAGTGGGTACGCGCATTCCGGGTCATCGGAACGATGTGTAAAATACGCATCTAACTCTGTTGTAATTCGGTTCGTTCTTACAAAACAGGAAAGGAGAAACGCGTGGAAGATTTTTCAGGTTTTGTGATGATGCTTTTTGCAGTTACCATGGTGTTGGTGGCTATTCCAAGTCAGATTCGGAAACATTACAAAGAGAAGAGATCTGGTCTCAGCTTTTTGATGCTACTACTTCCATTTGGTACGTATGCGTCACGGCTGTATTACGGGTTTACAATAAAGTCATGGTACCTGATTGTGCCTGACGTTATTGGAGCAGCACTTTTCATCGTTCTTTTCGCTCAATACTTTTATTACAGGAAAAAGATTTCCTGATATCAAGATCATCGAATAATCGGTGGTCTTTTTTTATCTTTAAGATTTTACAGCCCGTTCTTTCATTTCGGTAAATAGTTTTTCAGTATCTTCTTTCATCAAGTCGTCAATACGTTTAACTGCATCTAGACTCAAATTATATTCTTTTATTTTTTGTTTATTTCTAAAATATCTTAAATCGGATTTTTCATATTTCCATAAGGTTCTGAAGTGCTTGTTCATCAATTTTAAATTATAAACTTTCGCCTGTAGGATATAGAAGATAGTTTTTTCTTTATGCGCCTTCAAGAAACCCTCAACCATATTAGTATAGCTATTTAAGTTTTGAACATATGCTATGCGCTGAGGTTCGGGATGCATCTTTTCTGCTAAGATTTGATTGTTTTTTAGTAGTTTCTCATAGTCGATCCCAAATTGATACATTGCACTGTTTATTAGTCTGGCTGCATGATCAATGATTAAAATTTTGTTATGCAAGTAATAACTTTTAAATTTCATTTTTATTATGTCTTTATCGAAATATACATCAGCTAAAGGTGGGTAGTTGGTATACTGTCTCGCATATGCTATTGAATCATTTACTTCTGTTATTTCTTTTATTTGCAGTGTAACTCTTTCAATAAATCCTTCGAGTTCGATTATTGAACTCATAAGATGATTTATGGTTTGTGCGAAAGAGATTTCAGCAAATCTTATAGCTTCTTTCCGCTCTTTCCATCTTTGGTATTTACCCTTTAGCATAAAACCAACAACAGTAAGCGCCACTGCTAAAAAAGGACCAAGGAAAGACCCGATAAGTGTTTGCCATCTGTATATAAAATCCCCATGGAATGTGATTAATTGAAATAATTCCTGCGGAATTAGAATTGCTTGGATGGTCTCAGTTAACATGCAGCCACGTTACCATTTATAAACAAAACATAACAGAAATATGACATTCTAGACCTTAACCCCTCTTATAAGGTAATATCTTATTAATACAAAGAACATTGAGCAGAAAGGGCGCTTGTGTTGATTTATATCTATGTTAAGTGAATTTATTGCAAAAAATTTAAAGAAGGCACGCTATAAGATTTTGGATGACAATACATATTTTGGCGAAATACCAGGACTTGATGGTGTGTGGGCTAATGCAAAGAATCTTGAGGATTGCCGAGCAGAGCTACAGGATGTACTTGAAGGTTGGCAGGTAGTCTTGCCTGGGTCTGGACCCGAGGGGATTCGAGCCCCTACTTCTGGGTGTCAAAGCCAGCGGGTCTAACCGTTAACCCTACGGGCCCAGGACAGACCCAAGCGAAACTAAGCATAACAAAAATACGGATCTATATAGAGATCCGTATTTAAGTGACACCCAGATGTAGCCCGTAGGATGGGCCCGCTAGTGATTAAAAAATAACAGAAATTGAACTAAATGTCAAGCTAGACCTTAACCCACTTTTTAGGGTAATATCTACTAGTTATGCCTATTACAGATAAAGACATTATTCATTTAGCTGATTTATCGCGATTGCAGCTTACTGATAAGGAAATCAAGCAAACTGAAAAGGAGCTTGGATCGATTTTGGAATGGGTGGAGAGGCTGCAGAAAATTGATACCAGAAAAGTGGAGATGCAAACAATGCCGGCAAAAGCCAAAGGTTGGCGAGCGGACGAAGTTGTGGAGTGCGACTATGAAGTGCGAGATTTGATATTGGAGAATTTTCCGGAAAAGAAAGATGATCTTCTGCAAGTTCCACCGGTATTTGAAAAACCAAAGAAATGAAACCTGTCTGTCATTTCGACTGAAGCGTAGCGGAATGGAGAAATCTTCCAGAAAGATCTCTCCGCTTCGGTCGAGATGACAGGTGCAAAAGATCTCTCCGCTTCGGTCGAGATGACAGGTGCAAAAGATCTCTCCGCTTCGGTCGAGATGACAAAATAGTACACGACAGAATCAAAATGAAACTAAATGAATTAACAATCAAAAAAGCGCGCGAACTTTTGGATAAAGGGGAAGTTTCGAGTCGCGAAATTACACAAGCGTGCTTGGATCAGATTCGAGCGAAAGATGGCGAGATCCATGCATTTTTGGATGTTTACGAAGATGATGCGCTCAAAGCTGCTGATAAATCTGATGTTCGAAGGAAAGATGCGCTCCCCGTAAACCCTGCAGCGGGGCACGGGGCAGGCCTCAGTCCTTTAGACGGAATTCCTGTTGCGCTCAAAGATAATCTAATGTTACAGGGAAAGAGATGCTCTGCCGGATCCAAGATCTTGGAAAACTACACCGCAGCTTATTCGGGTACGGTTGTGCGCAAACTTGTCGATCAGGGTGCGGTGATTTTGGGACGTACGAACATGGATGAATTTGCCATGGGATCTTCGACTGAACATTCTGCGTATGGCGTCACAAAAAATCCTCATGATACAAAGCGAGTTCCGGGTGGCTCATCCGGAGGAAGTGCGGCAGCAGTTGCGGATAATATGTGTTTGGCGGCGCTCGGATCGGATACGGGCGGGTCAATCAGACAGCCCGCATCTTTGTGCGGTGTTGTCGGACTGAAACCAACGTACGGTCGCGTATCTCGTTACGGACTGATCGCGATGGCTTCATCTTTGGATCAAATCGGTCCGTTAACTAAAAGCGTGGAAGATGCCGCGCTCGTCTTGTCTTGTATTCAAGGGCAGGATCATAAAGATCAAACCACAGCTGACGTGGCGGATTTTAAGCCAGCATGGAAGCAAGATTTGAAAGGTGTTCGAATTGGAATGCCGCGGCAAGCTTGGGCAGAAAAGGGGATTGATGGCGGAGTTCGAAGCCAGGTCCAAGCTGCGATCAAAAAGCTAGAAGAAGCTGGCGCTGAAATTAAGGAGGTTGATCTTCCATACACAGATGAAGCTCTGGCAGTTTATTATCTTGTTATGCCGTGTGAAGTGTCTGCGAATTTGTCGCGTTTTGATGGCATGCGCTACGGATTGCGAGAAAAGGATTTATCTTTGTTTGAAACTTACGCAAAGACGCGCGTGAAAGGTTTGGGTGCAGAAGTGAGGCGCCGAATTTTGCTTGGAACTTACGCGTTGAGCAAAGGTTATTATGACGCATATTACGTGCAAGCTAAGAAAGTGCAAAAGTTGATTCACACAGGATATGAAGCTGCGTTTCGTGATGTTGATGCGCTTGTAACTCCAACTGCTCCGACCACAGCGTTTAAAATAGGGGAGAAGACTGATGATCCCCTGGCAATGTATTTGGAAGATGTGTTTACAGTTGGCGCGAACGTTGCCGGGTTGCCGGCGATCTCCATTCCATGCGGTGAGTCAGATGACTTGCCTGTTGGTTTGCATCTGATTGGAAATTGGTTTAAAGAAGATGAATTATTGGCAATAGCCAAGAGATATGAGCACTAACACTTTGTTGATTATTTATTTTATTTTCGCGCTCGCAATTCTCTTCGCAGTTGCTTTTGCTGTTTATAAGATTAAGCGTTTGTTTACGCGACCTGAGATGTATGGCATGACGCGTGAGCAGGTGCAGGAGCGTTGGTTGATTATCCGAAAAACAAGTCAGGATGGAGTTATGGGCGCTAAGCTTGCTGTGATGGAGGCGGATAATTTATTAGATTCAGCATTGAAATCCATGACTATGCCCGGGAGTACTTTGGGTGAGCGGCTTAAGGTTGCATGCTATAAGTATCCGAAACTGCGCAGTGTTTGGTGGGCGCATAAATTGCGAAATCAGTTGGTGCACGAATCTTCTTTTAATTTAGGAAAGAGGCAGGCTAACAAAGCATTGGATGAATTTGAACGAGCACTTAAGATATTGAATTTACTTTAACTTGTCATCTTCGGGCTTGAACCGGGGATCCATTGTTGTCATCGCGAGGAGTGAAGCGACGTGGCGATCTTTCTGAAAGATTGCCGCACTGCCCTCGCAATGACATTTATATATGGATTCCCGATCGGGGTCGGGAATGACAGAATAAATATGATCCCATGGTTTGAACTACATTCATTTAACATCGGCCCTATTACCATTCAAGTGTGGGGTACTTTGGTTGCGCTTGGATTTTTGGTGGGTGCCTACATCTCCTCTCGTCGCGCAAAGTCACAGGGCTTGGATCCGAAAATTGTTTGGGACATGGCTTTCTGGATTTTTGTTTCAGCCATAATCGGCTCACGAATTTTCCACGTTTTGTTTTACGAACCTGCCTATTATTTCGCGAATCCAATGGATATTGTGAACCCTTTTAATCCCGGGTTTGCAATCATGGGTGGATTTTTGGGAGCGGCATTGGCGGTGTGGTGGTTCGTACGCAAACGCAAGTTGAATTTTTTGAAATACGCGGATAGTTTGATCTGGGGATTGCCATGGGGATGTTTTATTGGACGACTTGGATGTTTCTTTATTCACGATCATCCTGGAGTGACTACATTCTTCTTCGGAGCTGTAAAATATCCGGACGGATTCATGCGACACGATCTTGGATTGTATCTATCGATGCTAGGATTATTGATCGGTATCATATTTCTAATTATGGATAGAAGTATTAACGCCGGACACCAGACACCGGACGCCGGACAAAATAAAGGTTTCTGGTTTGGTTCATTCCTCGTTTTATATGGCATATCGCGTTTCCTGTTGGATTTTTTGAGAATTATCGACACAAGATGGGCGGGCCTCACGTCTACGCAGTGGATTTTGATCGCAACAACAGCACTTGGAGTGTGGCTTGTGGTAAGAGCGCTACGTAGTGTAAAATCAAACTTCACGTAACACATAACACGTAACACATAACATATGCCTGATGCTAATCAAACGCAGAAAGCCTTTCTTTTGATCGCCATTGTTCTGGGCGTATTTATCATCAGCGGCTTGATTTGGGCGATTTCAAGTTCACTCGGCCCCAAGGTTCTTGATTTTAATGATGACAACGATCCAACTTTCGGACCGGGTGAATCAACCGCCGTGGTGAGGATTTTCAGTGATTTTCAATGTCCGGCGTGCAGGATGGCGGAAGATGGACTGAATTATGCCATTGATACATATGGAGATGAGGTGCGTTTCGTGTGGAATGATTATCCCATTCAGGCCATTCATCGTAATGCATTGTCGGCTGCTAATGCGGCTCGCTGCGCTGAAGAGCAGGGTAAGTTCTGGGAGTACCGCACAAGATTGTTTGATGATCAGGATACGTGGAAAAATTTGCCTGAGCCAAATGATAAGTTTCTTTCGTACGCGGATGCGCTTGGTTTGAATGGTGATGATTTTGCAGCCTGCACCACAGAAGAGAGTTACCAAAACAAGATTATGGATGATTTGAGAGAAGGGCAGCGCGTGGGAATTGGAGCGACACCATCCTTTTTCTTTAATAATAAAATTTTAACCGGTGCTCTTGATAACGATGTTTGGGATCGTGAGATACAAACGCTTTTAACAGTAGATTAGCAGTCGGTGGACAGTAGCCGGTAGACAGTATATTATTTCCAAATTCATAAATCATTTTATTAAATATCAAATCTCGGACTGCGGGCTTCGGACTGCGGACTCCGAACCCAAATATATGTTTGAACAACAAGGCACAAAAGGTGCGTTCGGCGATAATCCCAAGGTCATGTTTTTTCTAGGGCTTTTCGTCGGTATATCATCTATAACAACACTTGTACTCGCGCTTATATTGGGCGCATTGCTCACGGGCAAAACGCTGCCGTTGCTTAATCCGGGTTCGGGTAACGCACAGGTAGCAGTCGCCGCACAGCCAACAGCTGATCCGATAATTCCAGATGAAATTCCGGCACTACCGGTAAAAGAAGTTGATGCGAGTGTGGATAACATCAAGGGCGCAACAAATGCAAAAGTTACATTAATTGAATATTCGGATTTTGAGTGTCCGTTTTGCGCTAGACACAATACATCTATGGATCAAGTCATGTTAGATTTTCCAAATGATGTTCGTTTAGTTTATCGACACTTCCCATTGTCCTTCCATGCTGAAGCGCAAAAAGCGGCAGAGGCTTCTGAGTGTGCAGCTAAGCAGGGTAAGTTCTGGGAGATGCATGATAAGATTTTTGCAGCTAACGAAAGCGGAACAATGTCCGAAGATGAATGGAAGAAAGCGGCCCGTGCGATGGGTATGGATGGCAGCAAGTTTGATAATTGTTTAGATTCCGGTGAAACAGCGGCAAAGGTTATGCAAGATTTGCAAGAGGGTAGTGCTGCCGGAGTTGGCGGGACACCGGCAACGTTCATAAATGGACAATTGGTCGAAGGAGCGGTTCCTTACGAAACATTGAAAGCTATTATAGAATCAGAGATCAATTTGTAAAAAAAATGTAGCCACAGGTCTTTAGCCTGCGTACAGATCGAGAAGCGTGGTTGTCGCGCTTCTTTTGATTTTTTATGTCATTCGGCAAAGCGATTATTAAACAAAAATACCCACCAAAATGTCTCGATAGAGAACTTTCTGTTGGTTTTCGGATATTTGATCCAAATTCTTAAAAAAATGTAACCGGAGATAAATCATTAAAAACATTGATCAGTATCCATCTTACGTAAAACAATCTTAACACCAACAAAAATGTACCGATCGAGAACTTTCTGTTTGTTTATAAAAATTATGTTAGAATCTGAAGTTGGATTTTGGATCCCCTCAACAGTACAACGAACAAAGACAGCGTGGAAAGTATCCATGGGTCCGGGGTCAGACCCCTTAAAGCATTTGAACCCCTTTTTTGGCTGTGCCACGTGACGCAAGACAAAACACTCAGCGTTTTGCTGAGCGTTTTACGTGGCGGAGAGGGAGGGATTCGAACCCTCGGTCCTTTTGACAGGACGCTTGCTTTCCAAGCAAGTACACTAGACCGCTATGTGACCTCTCCAAATAAGTTTTGCGGAGTAATGATAGATGAGAATTGCGAATAGATCAAGAGCTCTGTATTGCTTGACCCTTAGGTGGGGCGTGTATACACTTAATGCAATATAATCCTTAATTCTAATATATATATGTCACGATTCGAAGCTCCGGAACAAGGAGGGGAACTGGCTGTTGAACAAGCGGCAGCTCAAGCATTTATAGAAAAGACCGCGAAAAAAGAAAAAGACACAGACGGGTTTATGAGCCGTATAAAAGAGTACGTTTCTTCCACAACAGGCAAAAAAACAATTATAATCGGGATGATGATGGCTATGGGCTCTGGTATTTTGGGCAAACAAATGATGGAAGACAAAGGTGGAACAGGTACATCTGTCAGTCCTGAAAACGCACCAGCCATGACTGGTGGAAGTGAAAAGGGACCGCACAGACCTGGTGGAGAGCTGGAATTAGGCGGTGAAGAAGATTTGAAAATTCGCAAACTCTCACCTGAAGAAAAAGAACTTAGAAAAGAACTTGATAAGCTTGTGGTTGAATATGATGAATTAACCAAGAGCGGAATAGAATCAGCTGAAGCGAAAAAAGTTAGTGAAAGAATACACGAAATTAATAATCAGCTTTAAGATTCAAGAGATTAATGTTCGATAACTAAAAAATATGTCATCATTTGATATCTCAGTAAAAATAAGTTCAATGGATGATTTTACGGATGAAGAAAAGTTGCAGCTCAAGAAATTCGTAGTAATGCTTACGAATGAGCAGGTAGCAATGCTAGAAGAGCAGGGTAAGATAACTCCGGATTTTTTTAAACAAGTTTTAAAAATCCAGGCATCAATTCAAAAAGGTTTGGAAAGCGGAGAGGAAAAGGATAAAGATAAAGTAGCGCGACAAATGCAAAAGATGATTCGGGACTTGTAATTCGAACATAAAAAACAGCCTATTCCGGGCTGTTTTTTTGACATATAGATTCGTTGTGCATTGAGTGTTATAATTGCCCTCATATGTACCATGCTATAACTCAAACCTCACGTAGGTTTTTCATAATCTTTACTTCGGCAATTTTTGCGCTCCTATATCTCAGTCTAGGCGCACCCGTAATTCACGCGGCAGACTGTACATTTTCCAGTAATGGAGATAATGACTTTAATACAGCGGGTAACTGGGATTGTGGACATGTTCCCGTAAACGGCGATAGTGTATTTATCCCAGCAAGTACCTCCACTTCTTTGTCTGCCGGTCCTATATCAATTAGCCAGTTGCACGCGACAGGTACTTTGGATGCGGTGACTTTTGATCTAACGGCCAGCTCTACATCTGTGATTTATACGGGTGGCATGGTTACTTCAACAAGCGGCAATTTGGGCTTTGGCTCAACTTTAGTAGTAGGCAGCCAGGGCGCTGGAGCGAGTCTTGGTACTTTGGAGGGTGGTATAAATGTTTCCTCAACCCTTGATTTGCTTAGTGATGCTGCCTTGGATATCGGTTCTGGCACAACA
>JAHIUG010000119.1 GCA_018817245.1 Patescibacteria group bacterium
TACGTGCTATGTGTTACGTGCTATGTGTTACGTGCTATGTGTTACGTGCTATGTGTTACGTGCTATGTGTTACGTGCTATGTGTTACGTGCTATGTGTTACGTGCTATGTGTTACGTGCTATGTGTTATGGCCACGGCGTGATTAATTCGTACCCGTCTTTAGTAACCGCAACTGTTACTTCAAAATGCGCAGCCGGAGATCCGTCTTCTGTAACAATAGTCCATCCATCATCCTTGATCTTAATTTTCCATGTTCCAAGTGTAATCATCGGTTCGATAGCTAAAATCATACCCTCTTGCAAGGCAAATTTCTGCGCTCGCCGTTCTTTATAATTTGGTATTGACGGTGCTTCATGAACAGCGTGGCCGACTCCGTGTCCTGACAAATCTCTCACAATGCCGTAGCCTTTAGGTGAAATAAATTCTTCTATAGCCACTCCTATATCTTCCACATTTGCCCCTTCTTTAACCACAGACAAACCGCGTTTCAATGATTCTTTAGTTGCCTCTACTAATCCGTGGATCTCCGGTCCAACCTCACCAACGACAACAGTAGACGCCATATCTGTTGCCATGCCCTCATACCACAATCCAATATCCAAACCCACGATATCTCCTTCCTTAATAATACGTCCGGGTAATGACATGCCATGAACAACCTCGTCATTAATGGAAATACACAAAGCACAAGGATAAGCCGGATCTCTTGGGGATATTTTGTAACCTAAAAACGACGGCTTACCGCCGACCTTTTCAAACTCTTGGCGCACTATCTTTTCCAATTCTTCAGTCGACACTCCGACCTTACAATTGTCCATTACTTTTCTCAGCGTCTGGGACAAAATAGCACCACCACGTTTTAATTTTTTAATTTCTTCAGGAGTCTTTATTAGTGGCATAATGTGGGTCTACTAAATTACGAATCTTATACGAATATACTAATCCCTTAAATTAACAAGCCTTCGAAACAAAACTCCGTCCCGTCCAAAATTCGCAAGAATCGGCAGCATTTTATCCGCTGTTCTCAGATATGCAATAACTTGATCTAAATTACTTTTTCTGAAACGGTCACCCTGTTTAATTTCTAGTACCACAGAATCTTCTATCAGGAAATCAAAATACTGTTTTCCGATTCTTTCACCTCTAAATTTTATTTCAAATGGCACTTGTTCCTCAAAAGAAATCTTCTTATCTGTCAGCGCTTTGGCGATGGCTCGCTGATAAGCCTTCTCTAAAAGTCCCCCGCCCAACTCATTGTATACATCAAAGAGCGCACCAACGATCATATAACTCAACTTTGGATAAACCAAGATCGTTTCTGGCTTCTTGGAATAATCGTGATTGGCATGACTAATTTCACTACCCATTCGTACATTGGTATATTAGTTTAAAATTGGTATTTTCGTAGACCTATGACTTAAATCCAAGCTTTGCTGTTTTCTTCATGATCTCCTCAAACACGTATGGAATAGCCTGTTCTCCGTTAATTGTCAACAAAACCCCCTTCTGACGATAGTAAGAAACCAATGGTTCGGTCATAAAATGAAACGTCTCCAGGCGCTTCCTGATCAAGTTTTTAGTATCATCATTTCTCTTAATTAGATTACCCCCGCACAACGCGCACATACCTGGTTTGATTGGCGGAGAATCCGTTTTGTGATAAACCTGCTCACAGTCCACGCACTGCACTCGTCCGACTAGACGACGGACTGCTTCAACATCAGCGACCCTAAGTTGAACCGCTATATTAATTTTCACCACGCGGTTTAGATGTGTGGCCTGTTCCACATTTCGCGGATAACCATCGAGAACAAATCCTTTGCGAAGATCCATCCGTTTCAGCTGATTTGTTACAACTGCGTTTGTAAGCTCATCCGGAACAAGTGCTCCTGCTTCTACATACTTCTTTAACATCTTGCCCTGAGCTGATTTTCCGGCAATTTCCGCACGAAAAAGCTCCCCTGTGCTAACGTGAGGAACATCAAAACGATCAGCTAAAAGCTGACCCTGCGTCCCCTTTCCGGAGCCGGGTGGGCCGAACATTATCGCGCGCAATCGTTTCTTTGCCATAGTGTACTCTTATCAATTAACACGTATCATTTTTTTTAAAAAAATGTTATGTGATATGTGATATGTGATAAATGTATAAAATAATAAATGGTGTGAGCGCTCCTGCTGATAAAGGCGCTAATGCAGAACCGTACAAACCTGATCTCTTGAATAATAGGACAAGCGAGCCTGTGAGCACACCGGCCAACACAACCCATGGTTGCCAACTGCCCCAAAAGGCAGATCGTGCAATGAGCGTTATCGGTAAAACAATTTCAGTTAAACCCAGAATGAGCGCATGAGATCGATGAGCAGAGTCAACTTCGGTCCACAGATCTTTTATGCTAATGGGAATAATTAAACCGGGAACAAAACCAAACGGACTTAGTTTCTTGGCAAGTTTATCAATAACTTCAGCTGAACGTCCGGTTACAATATCATACAGGCCAAACGCTACCAAGCCTGCGATCAATACCTGAACCGGGAATAAAAATGTGAAATTAAGAGCCACACCAACTGAGCCTAAAACATAGAAAATGTTATGAACAAAAACGTTGCGCATTAAGAGATACACCAATGTTAGGAGCGAAGCCAGAATTATTGACCCGCCAAAAGGGAGATTTAACAATAGAAGTGCATACCACAAACCGAGCGGTATAACCACATTCAAAAGAGCTTCCCACCACACTCTGCTGGTTTTACGTTTAAAAACCGAGAAAATCAAACCGCCTGCAAGAATGCCTACTATGCCAAGTTGCCACGCCTTAAGCCATGCAAACAATTGATCACTGGGCGCTCCCCAATAAGGCATCTGTACTATTAAAATACAAAGCGCTCCTGTGAGCAGATATAGGAGCGGAATAGATATCCGAGAGATCCGGGATTGTGTCATACATATAGAATATCATATGTGTGGAATTTCTAATCACTAATTACAAATTACTAATTTCTAAACAATGATATAAAACACAATACCTAAAATCCAAAATCCAGAAGAATAGTCCTATCGGTACATTTTTCTGGGTTTTGGTTATTTTCAGGATTGTCATTTTTTTTGCCTATCGGCAAATTCTGCGTAATGGATATTGAGAAATATTTCATGAACCATGAACCATCTTTTCACGATCGTGTAAACTTGGTAACATTTTATTCAATCTTCTTATAGAATAGAACACAGAAAAGTGGAGTCATGTTTACGCACGTACGAAAAGATGATGCCATTTAAAAAACGCCGTGCTGAGAAGCGCGGCGTTTTTAGACTGTCCTCCCCTTGGGGTAAGGGGAGGTTGGGGGGTACGAATCGGTTACTCGGCTTCTTCCGAATCAGATTCCGGTTCCAGATCGGCGACTAGGACAAGCAGATTCCCGTCTTCGTCGAATCCAACCGGGAAGTTACCAGCTAACCACAAGTCGAGGAGCGGCTTGAACTTGGCAGCTTCTTTAGGCTTATCGTCCAGAATGTAAAAGCAGGAATAAACTATAGATGTTCGAAGTGAAGCCCTGAGCGAATCCCTAGACGAATCCCAGAGCGAAGTCTCGAGCGAATCAAAGAGGGAATCAAAAAGCGAATTCCAGAACAGAGACCCGAACGAAGTCTCGAACGAATCTTCTGAGTCTTGCATTTCCTCGAGCGAATCTCCAAGCGAGTCTCCAAGCGAAGCCTCGAGCAAAGAGGTATCGCTATTTTTGAGTACTCTTACATTCTTAACATCTCTCCAAAAAACAGCCTGCTTGGCTTTCTCCGCCAAATTCGGGATAGCGGACCTGAACTCTGGTTTCCAGCCGTAGAAAGGGCTGAGGACTTTCATGAGCGCCCCGCTCTTACCGGGGAAACGCACCTCCCAGAAAGCGAGATTTGTGTCGACTTCCGGTCGTGATTGGAGAAGAGCACGAACTTGCTCTTCGGTTATCTTCCCAGCACTTATAGCGCTATCCAAATCACAATGCAGAGCCCAGCGTTTGAAGAACCTCTGAACACGCTTGCGATCCCAACGCGTCTGATTCAAGAGGTTGATGAACTTTGCTGCTTGTCCTAGTGTCGGTGTTTTTTTATCAACCGTGAATGTCATTGCTCTCTCCGAGGGTTTTACGGCAGTCCAAACTCATTGAGTCCTAGGGTGCCGGTGTTGTGAAGGTACTAAGGAACACCATTCTATTATCATGATTTTGAATCAGCGTCAATTCCTTAAAAACCCAAAACCCACCAAAAGTTTCCGATAGGACCATTTCGATGGGTGTTGGGTTTGTTTTACAAAATCTGATTGTCAATCAATGTTTTTGCGGTATTTGATCAATCTACTTAAATATATCTTTTTGTATGAAAATCCTTAAACCCACCAAAAGTGTCCGATAGGAGATTTCTGGTGGGTTCTGCAAACTACCTTTTCACTGGCAGTAATCATATTTTGGGTCAGCAACTTCACCTTTAAAAAATGGCTCTCATCTCATTATTTAAA
>JAHIUG010000120.1 GCA_018817245.1 Patescibacteria group bacterium
CGAATGGCGATACAGTCGTGAAGCTGATGACCTCGAGCGAGAACTATGGCATATTATAAAATGGTACTTAAATTAGTGAGTTTGCTAGTCTAGAGCCTTCGTTATTAGTAATTAGTAATTCTCTAACTTATCCACATATTGACACGCTCACCAAAATATGGCAGCGGTATATATATGGAGAAGGTATTTGTTCAGTGGGACAAGAATCGTCTTTGTTGGTTAACACTAGCTTGGTTTGATGGGTTTGGTGCCCGAACCCTGCGCAAACTGCGCGCTCTGTACTCCAACCAAGGCGATCGAGCTTACAACGTTTCCAGAGAAACCTTGATTTCGCTTGGCGTAAACTCTAATCATGCTGATAAGTTCATCTCCTGGCGAAAGGATGTGGTACCCGAGATGTTAGCACGCCGACTTGACGCTGAAAAAATCCGTTTTGTTTTAGAATGCGAGGATGAATTTCCAAGTTATCTAAAACATTCAAGCGACCCGCCGGCCTGCTTGTTTATCCGCGGTGCGACACTCCAATTAAATCGTCCAATCGCAATAGTCGGTACACGAGCAATAACATCATACGGATTCAGAGTCACAAAATTTCTAAGCCGCGAACTTGCATTAGCAGGATGCGAAATCATTTCAGGCTTGGCGCTTGGAATCGATGGATGCGCGCATGAGTCCGTATTGGAAGTTGGTGGGAAAACCGTAGCAGTACTTGCCAATGGATGCAGCGACGCAACAATCTACCCGCGTCACAATTTTCCACTGGCAAAACGTATTATGGAAAAAGGAGGTTCGCTTGTTAGTGAACTCCCACCCGGAACTTGCAGCTTCAAACATCTTTTTCCACTACGAAATAGGATTATCGCATCATTAAGCGTGGCAACAATCGTAGTTGAGGCTGCTGAAGGATCAGGCTCGCTTATCACCGCAAAACTGGCTTTAGAAGAGAACAGAGATGTATTTGCGGTACCTGGCCCCATTACAAGCATGCAATCCGGAGGAACCAACAATCTGATAAAGCTGGGCGCCATCCCCTGCACCGGACCGGAAGAAGTATTAAAACTTTTTGAGTTGGAACAAGAAAAACCACGTGAGCCAATTATACTCACAGACGAAGAACGCTCATTGATTGATATGCTTGATCGACCACTGCACAAGGATGAGCTGATTCGTGCAATGGAAAAAAGTCCTGCGGAAATTTCGTCCTTATTAACTTCTTTGGAGCTAAAAGGAGCGATTGAGCACGAAGGTGCAAATATATATTCGAGATCAATCTCCTCCCATTAGAATGAGGTTGTGCAATTTCCAAGGCTCAATTTCCAATTCTCAATTCTCAAACATTGAATAATTATGTCAATACAAAAGAATAGATTCGACCTCGAAGATCGTACTACATTGTTCAGTGCAGCGATTGTCAGATTTGTGAAAATAATCCCTCGCAATATTGTTAATACTCCGATGATCAAACAGCTTATACGATCAGGCACCAGTATTTGCGCAAATTATTGCGAAGCAAATGATGCTGAATCTAAAAATGATTTCATCCATAAGTTGTGTATTAGCAAAAAGGAAGCCCGCGAAACCCAACATTAGCTAAGGATGATTGCTATGGCTGAACCGAATCTGAAAAACGAATCAGAAATGCCGCTTTCTGAAGCCGGAGAAGTCCACCTGATCCTCAATTCAATCGTGAATAAAACAAATAACCATAAAGCAGATAATTGATAAAATTGTTTGGAAATTGGTAATTGGAAATTGGAAATTGAAAATTTCTTAAAATTGACAAGAAATCAGTCCTCTAGTATTTTCAACCGCATATGAAGCTTGTAATAGTAGAATCTCCAACAAAAGCGAAAACAATTACGCGATTCTTGGGTAAGGGTTATAAGGTGATGGCCAGCTACGGTCATTTGCGCGATTTACCAAAAACCAAGTTAGGCGTTGATACTGAAAATGATTTTGAACCGACATATGCCGTATCGCCAAAAAATCGAGCCAAGGTAAAAGAGCTTAATGCTGCTGCCAAAAAAGCTGATTCAATCTTATTCGCTACTGACGAAGACCGCGAAGGAGAAGCTATTTCGTGGCACCTCGTGCAGCTATTAGATCAAAAACCGGGCAAGATTCAACGCATTGTTTTTCACGAAATAACCAAAGAAGCTATTGAGCGAGCGCTTGAAGATCCACGAGAACTTGATATGCACATGGTGGATGCTCAACAGGCCAGACGCATTTTGGATCGTCTGGTTGGTTATAAACTATCACCATTCTTGTGGCACCAAATTAGACGCGGTCTTTCAGCTGGACGCGTTCAATCTGTTGCGCTTCGCATGATCGTAGAACGTGAACGAGAAATCAAAGCTTTCAATCCTGAGGAATATTGGACAATCGAAGGAATGTTCAAACCAGAAAAAACTGAAAACACATTCGATGCAAAGCTACACGAACTCGATGGAAAAACGTTGGATAAAATGGCCATCAAAACCAAAAAAGAGACGGATGAAATATTAGATAGTATTAAAGACAAGCCGTTCACAATCACAAGAGTTGAAGGAAAGGAAAAAAAGTCTTCTCCGCCAGCGCCATTCATCACATCATCCCTGCAACAAGAAGCAAACGGACGTCTTGGTTTTTCCGCTAAGCAAACAATGACGATCGCTCAAAAACTGTATGAGGGTATGAAAATCGGTGATAATGAGTCTACCGGTCTTATAACCTACATGCGTACTGACTCTGTGAATCTAGCTGAAAAATTCATTAAAGACGCCTCTGTGTTCTTAAAAGATGAACTGGGAGCTGAATACATTTTGGACAAGCCTCGTACATACAAAACAAAGAGTAAGACTGCACAAGAAGCTCATGAGGCAATCCGCCCTACTGATCCGAGCAGAACGCCTGATAGCCTTGAGGCGTATCTGGATCCCGGACAGTTAAAGCTCTATCGCCTGATCTGGCAACGCGCTCTCGCAACTCAAATGCCAGACGCAAAGCTGCTAGGTACTTCCGTAGATCTTACATCCGGAACAGCTGTGTTCCGCGCCACCGGGCAACGCGTTGTTTTTGACGGTTACTTAAAAATTTATCCGGATCAAGACAAAGATAAATTATTGCCCGAGCTTGTCGAGGGCCGACCTGTTGAAGCTGTTTCAATTGATGGAAAGCAACACTTCACCGAACCCCCGGCACGCTACTCTGACGCGAGCCTGGTCAAAGCTCTGGAAAAATTCGAAATTGGCCGACCTTCAACCTATGCTCCGACGATCTCAACTATAATCGATCGTGGCTATGTAGAACGCGAGGAAAATAAACGCCTTGTGCCCACTGACATTGCTTATGAAGTCAATGATCTGCTTGTCGAGCACTTTCCCGATATTGTGGATCTTAAATTTACGGCGCGCATGGAAGACACACTGGACGATATCGCCTCAGGAAAAGCTGAATGGCGACCGGTGCTCAAAGAATTCTATGAGCCGTTTGAAAAAAATCTTATGTTAAAAGAAAAAGAATTAGAAAAAGAGGCGGCAAAAGAAGCGGAAGGCGTGGTTTGCCCGGAATGTAGTGGTGCCATGGTTTTGAAACATGGACGATACGGTAAGTTTTTCGCTTGTACAAAGTATCCTGAATGCAAAGGAACGAAACCGCTTCCAGGCGAAAAGCCCAAAGCAAAACCAGAACCAACTGATGAGAAGTGTGAAAAATGTAACTCAATGATGGTTAAAAAAATCGGGCGCTTCGGTCCATTCTTATCATGTTCAGCTTATCCGGAATGTAAAACAATTAAGAAGATCGATGTATTTGTAAAAGACTCGCAAGGGAAACAGATTGCCTGTCCAAAATGCGAAAAAGGTCAGATAGTGGAGCGTAAATCCAAAAAAGGCAAAGTCTTTTTTTCCTGCAACCGCTATCCTGAATGCGATCAAGCTTTTTGGGACAGACCTACCGGTGAACCATGCCCTGAGTGTAACTACCCTACTCTTACGCGTAAAGGAAAAAATCTGGTTTGCCCAAGTGAGGAATGCAAATTCAAACAAGAAGCTCCACAAGAGGAATAAAATATTAAAAGTAATGTAGCCGCAGGTCTTTAGCCTGCGTACAGATCGAGGAGCGCCTGATCAGCGCTCTTTTTGTTTCTCTCCATCGTCCTCCACCCCAACTTTTTTTCCGATCCAGTTAATTATCTTTTCCGGAGCTTTTGCTAAATTAACCAACTTATCTACAATATCGTTTTCAAATATATATCCAAGCCCCTTATCAACCCATTTCATCACTTTCGAAAAAGAAACAAGAGATAAAAACGCGAATGCACCAACCGTCCTCGCTCCGAACTTTGAAGTATCAGCAATATTCTTTACGGTCTTTTTAACTGTCTGACCTTTTTCGGCTTTAACCCTAGCGTCCTCTTCAAGCTTGATTTTCTCCAATTTCTCATGAATTTCAGCAAGCTTTTTTTGATCCAATCCCTCGGACAGTGCTCTTAATTCGAGTTTGGATCTTGTTAGTAATCCGTCCAGCGCTACAATTGAACTTCCGAGTTCAGCCAATCCGGAATTATCCTTTTCCATCCCAAGAGCATGGAGTTTCATAGTGCCCTCAATACCGTGAATCTCCACCGGATTAGGTTGCGGTTTCTGTTGCTCTCGTTCTAAACGTTTTTTTAAACTGAGAAATACTTGATCTGACTTTTGGATTGACCTTATCAAAACATCCCGCTCTTTTGTTTGTTCCAGTAATTTCAGTTCATTTTTTAATACTTCTGCCTTTTTCTCTTCCAATTCCTTTTCTTTCTCAGCTTCTTCTTGATCTTCTTTCTCAGCCTGTAATTCCTCCAGCTCTGTTTTCTTTTGTTCAATCAAATTATTCAATTCAACGCGCTGATTGTCATTGGCCGGGAGCTTAACATTGTCCAAATCCTCTAACTCTACCATCATCCAGTCAGCGCCCAAAGTCAATCCGATTTTTTTGTTAGCTTCAGCTCTAGCCTCAGCCAAATCCTGTAAAGAGTTGTCTTGACTCTTCCGTATCTCATCCACCGCAACAGGATCATCTTTAGCAATCTCAAACCCACTTTCTGTTGTATCTTCAATTTGTTTTGCAGCACCCCCACTCATGCGCTCCATAAAATCATGCATGGATTCAACGTCCGCATTTTTAATCTCAGCCTCCTTGGGTATCTTTTCTGAAACCGGAGACTCTTCTTCAACTGTTGTAGTTTCAAATTGTCTTGCTGCTTCGCCCATATGTTTCGAATGTCGAATATCGAATGTCGAATTTCGCTAAGCGTTTAATAGTTAAAAACTTACTATCGTATTCACTACTGAATCTACAACTGTTTACACCACTGAATCTACTGCCCTATTGAGGCCGAATCCTCCAGCCTCTAGCTTGCATATAAGATAGCTTAAAATACACTGTTTTGTCGAGTTAATACATCCTTGATTTATTCCCATATTGTGACTAGTATAGGCTCTATGACTGCTGACGAGTTATTTCAGAAGCTGAATAATATTATAAAGGATAATGATCCGCGTGCTGATACTGATTTGGTATGGCGTGCTTTTAATTACGCTAATAAGGCTCATGACACGCAAAAAAGAGCTTCTGGTGAACTTTACATAATTCACCCTCTGATGACTGCCATAACTCTGGCTGAAATGAATCTTCCTGCAGCTATTGTGGCAGCCGGAATTCTTCATGATGTTCCGGAAGATACGACTAGAACCATTGATGATATTGAGCAGGAATTCGGATCAGAAATCGCAAATCTCGTAGGCGGCATTACCAAACTTGGAAAAATCAAATATAGAGGAATTGAACGCTACATCGAAAATCTGAGAAAAATGTTTTTAGCCATGGCAGAAGATGTGCGCGTGGTTATTATAAAATTCGCTGATCGTCTTCACAATCTTGAAACACTTGAAGCTATCCCGCCAAAAAAACAATATCGCGTTGCGCTTGAAAGTTTGGAAATCTATGCCCCTATTGCCAATCGTTTGGGTATGGGCGAGATGAAGGGAAAACTCGAAGACGCGGCTTTTAAATATGTGCTACCCAAAGAATACGAGTGGACGCAAAATCTTGTCCATGCGTCAGAACGGCAAAAACACGGTTACCTCGAGATAATGGAGGTCGCTCGTAAGGATTTGAGCGAAGCCGGCGTAAAAGACATGGAAGTTCATGGACGCGCAAAGCATCTTTACTCCACTTATCGAAAACTTCTTCAGCACGAACGAAACATCGCGCGAATCTATGATCTTATGGCTGTACGTGTTTTGGTTCCAACTATTGCAGATTGCTACGCCGCACTTGGAATTATTCATGGCCGTTGGACACCGCTCAAGGGACGCATCAAGGATTACATGGCCCAACCAAAACCAAACGGCTATCGCTCGCTGCACACAACGGTATTTTGCGAAGATGGAGAAATTGTTGAATTTCAAATACGCACATATGAAATGCACAGAGCCGCTGAATACGGTATTGCCGCTCACTGGGCTTATTCTGAGGAAGATGAAAACAATAAGTCAGGTGATCAGCTGAATTCGAGCATGGAGTGGGTAACGCAGTTGGCTGATATTCAAAAAGAAATTAGCGACAAAAAAACTTATTTGCACTCGCTCGAAGATCTGAAAATTGATGTTTTTCGCGATCGCATTTTTGTCTTCACTCCAAAAGGAGACGTGCTTGATTTGCCGGAAGAATCCACGCCCGTTGATTTTGCTTACTGTATTCACACGGAAATCGGCAACACATGTTCGCAAGCCAAGATAAACGACGAAATGGTTTCTTTGGATAGAATGTTGAAAAGTGGTGACCTTGTTGAAATTGTTACGGATAAAAATCGCAAAGGCCCAAATCCCGATTGGTTAAAATTCGTTAAAACAAGACACGCAAAAACCACCATCCGCCAATATGCCCGTGCCGGCATCTCAGAATGGATTAAAGGAGTAATACCGGGATTGAAAAAATAAATTTCTAATTTCTATTCACTAAACGTCTAGTAATTAGTTACTAGTAATTTTCTTGATTACCGCCTGCAAATCCTCTTCGCTAAAAAATTTAATCCTCACTTCCCCTTCGCCTCGCGCGTCTTTTTTTATAATTACTTTTGCACCCAAAGCATCACGCAGACTGTTTTCCAGATCAACCAAATTCGGATCAGAGATTTTTGAGCGCCTTCTGGTAGGATGCGGAACTCTAGCCTCTGTTTGGCGAACCGTGAAATTTCCAGAGAGTATGGATTGAAACATATCCGCTCTTTGTTCTTCTGTGGGCATGGACAACAAAGTTCTGGCATTTGATTGTGAAATCTTCTTTTCCACCAAAGCCTGCAATATATCTTCCGGTAGTTGTAATAGTCTAATCATATTAGCGACTTGTGGCCGACTTTTTCCAACTCGCCTGCCAACTTCATCCTGAGTCAACCCAAACTCATCTTTCAAACGCACGTATGCTTCAGCCTCTTCAATAGGATTAAGATCTGCGCGCTGAACATTCTCGATTAGCGCCAATTCCATTTTTTGCTGATCAGTGGCTTCGCGTACCACTGCTGGAATAAAGCGGAGTCCGGAAATCCTAGCTGCGCGCAAACGCCTCTCACCAACGATCAACTCGTATCGCTGATCTGAGCTGCCAGTGACAACAATGGGCTGCAAAATTCCGTGCTCTTTTATTGAGCTTACCAAATCCTCCAAATCGCCATGATCAAAATGCTTTCGCGGCTGATGCGGATTGGGATCGACAATATCAACCGGAATCTCTCTAATTCCACTTTCCGTGCTTTGAACTTCAGCTTCGGATTTTAGGCTCTGCGCGTCTGACGATTGTTGCGGAATAAGAGCGCTCAGTCCTCTACCTAAACCTGTTTGGCGTCGAATCATATTTGATCTGATATGTTATGTGCTACGTGTTATGTGTTACGTGTTCTATTATGACATCAATTGCTCCAATTCTGAATCAAGCACTTCTCTGGCCAGTCTTTCATACGCCTTAGCGCCCTTAGACGACGCATCGAAAGTCAATATTGAACGACCGAAAGATGGAGCCTCAGCCAGGCGAACATTACGTGGAATAACTGCGCGAAAAATATTCTTGGGGAAGAATTTGTAAAGCTCCTGCATTACATCATCAGATAACTTGGTTCGTCCATCGTACATTGTAAGTACGGCGCCCAATACATCGATATCCGGTCGGATATTGTCTTTCACTAATTTCACAGTCTCCAACAATTGCCCAAGACCCTCGAGCGCATAATATTCAGTTTGCACAGGAATTAAAACCTCATCCGCTGCAACAATACCGTTTAAAGTAATCAATCCCAGTGTGGGAGGACAATCTATTAAAATATAATCGTAGTCGTTTCTAATCTCCAAAAGACAATCATATAATCTAAACTCGCGCCTATCCATTCCCACAAGTTCCACGTTAAGTCCTGCCAAATGTTTTGTTGCCGGTGCTACGCGTAAAGTTTCATGCGCCGTTGGTTGTACTATGTCGCGCATGCTTACTTCGCCTAAAATCGCTTCGTACACGCCGCGATCCAATCCCATGTGATCAATCCCAATGCCGGACGTGGCGTTAGCTTGCGGATCAAGATCGATTAGCAGAACAAACTTGCCGGCTTCTGCAAGATAAGCACCAAGATTGATGGCGGTCGTTGTTTTGCCCACCCCTCCTTTTTGGTTTACCACTGAAATAATTCGACCCATAACTCGCTGTATCTTACTTTACGAAAAGCTTCGTGGCAAGAGGAAATATTCCTATAAAAACAAAATACCCCTTTCGGGGCATTTTGATTTGGTTGCGGGAGCCGGACTCGAACCGGCGACCTCCAGGTTATGGGCCTGGCGAGCTGCCAACTGCTCCATCCCGCGTTAATTTGTTTACGGATCATATATAAGATTTAGGTTTTTGTCAATACCCTTGCCAAAATGATGAATTTGAGTTATAGTCCGGCAAGAATTATTTGGGGCGAGTGGCGGAACTGGTAGACGCACAGGACTCAAAATCCTGCGGGAGCAATCCCATGAGAGTTCGATTCTCTCCTTGCCCACCAAGAAACAAAAACTTATTTTTATGCATAGCCTCCCCATTGTAAACAGCTGCTTATAAGCTCAGGAGTAGACTCGAACAAGGGGATGGTAAGGGGAAAAGTTCCCCTTACATGCGGAGGAGGGTTTGTGGGAACCCGAAGGTTCCTACAAGAGAAGCAGCGCGACGATGTGAGATTCTCTCCTTGCCCACCATGTCGGGGTAGCTCAGCTGGTTAGAGCGCGGGACTCATAAGCCCGAGGTCGTGGGTTCGACCCCCACCCCCGATACCA
>JAHIUG010000121.1 GCA_018817245.1 Patescibacteria group bacterium
CTTGACATTCTGCATTTAAAAAGTTAATATCCCTTCGTTCATTCATACATTCCGAGGTAGCTCAGCGGTAGAGCAGTTGACTGTTAATCAATTGGTCGTGGGTTCGAATCCCACCCTCGGAGCCAGAAAAAACCTCGCCCTAAAGGCGAGGTTTTTTGTTTGCTGGGTTGTTGATTTGAACCCACCGTGGTTCGTGCGTCGAGGATGGCGAGCGATGTGGCGTGCCTGCACAGTCACAACCGAGCGACGCAAACGTTGAGCGTTAGCGTCATTCCACCACTGCCTGTCGGCAGGCAGGCTCGGATCCAGCAGGAAATCCGTCGAAAGGTAGGGATTTTTGAGATTTTGCGCTCCTCGATTTGAATTAAGATCCATACCCGAGGTAGCACCCGTACAACTCACCCTTGCTATAAAGAAGCCTTCTTTAACAGTAATTTTGACATATTTTGAGGTCTATTGACAAAATACGCTATTTAGTATACTATGTCGCTAAGCAAAACGTACTCAAAGTGGAGATCCAATAAATTTCCCACAAGAGGCGGAATTTGTGGATAATTCACTAAAACAGTAACTAAACCTATGACAGGTACAATCAAAAGATTGACAGACAAGGGGTTCGGTTTCATCGTAGTAGAAGGTGAAGAGAAGGAATTGTTCTTCCATTCATCCGCTCTAGTCGATGTAACATACGACGAGCTCAACGAGGGTGATACAGTTACGTTTGAAACCGAAGACTCTGAAAAGGGTCCTCGTGCAACAAACGTACGACGCGCCTAAGTAAAAAACCAAAAATCATCCTGTAAAACGGATGATTTTTGATTTTCAATTCGTGGACGCTTAACTTGACAATTAATAATATCCATGTCATATTGAGCAACCAAGTTTTTTAAAAAACAGAATATAATCTTTGTACGCATTAGAGGCTTGTCATTATCATTAAATCCTTTGGTACATTAATTATATCGGGATTGGTTTGAGTACTATGAGTGTTTTATCACTTTTTAGTCTCAAGTAAGTAATAATGATTTATGACAACATTTGAAGAACTCGGTTTGAATTCAGAATTGATTTCAAGCCTCAAAGATTTAGGATTTGTGGAGCCTTCGCCTATTCAGGAGAAGTGCATTCCTTTTATTTTAAATTCAAAAAAAGATTTAATAGCATTGGCGCAAACAGGCACCGGAAAGACGGCTGCATATGGTTTGCCGATTTTGAATCAAATTAAATCGAACGAAAAAGATTTGAGAGCAATAATTCTTTGTCCTACAAGAGAGCTGTGCATCCAAATTACACAAGACATTAAGGATTACGCGAAACATTTAAAAAGTATTTCCGTTACTTCGGTTTACGGCGGATCAAGCATTGACCTCCAGATCAGAGCATTAAAGAAAGGCACAAACATAGTAGTTGGTACCCCCGGACGAGTTCACGATTTAATCAGAAGAAAAGTATTGCGTCTTCAGTCCATTGAATGGGTTGTTTTGGATGAAGCTGATGAAATGTTGGATATGGGATTTAAGGATGACTTGGATTCTATTCTGGAACAAACTCCTAAAACAAGACAGACTTTGCTTTTCTCAGCAACAATTTCTAAAAGCGTTCACTCTATCGCCAAACATTACATGAATGATACTGAGGAAATTAGTATTGGAGAAAAGAACATCGGAGCGGAAAATGTGGCTCACGAATATTATGTAGTTTCCACAAGAGATCGTTTTGAGGCATTAAAAAGAATTTTAGATCATTTACCGGGAGTTTATGGCATTCTATTTTGTCGAACGAGAAATGAAACTCAGGAAGTTGCCGATAAGTTAAAGCGAGCAGATTATGACACAGAGGCTTTGCATGGTGATGTTTCTCAGGCAATGCGAACAAAAATCATGGATAGATTTAAACATAAAAAAGCCGGCTTGCTTGTTGCTACAGACGTTGCCGCGCGAGGAATTGACGTAAGCAATCTTTCTCATGTTATTAATTACAATCTTCCGGACAATGACGAAGGTTATACGCATAGAAGCGGTAGAACAGGTAGAGCTCAAAAACGCGGAGTTTCCATCTCGATTATAAGTCCTCGTGAAATAAGAAGAATTAAGGAGCTGGAACGTATTGTTGGCAGAGAAATTGTATTTAAGAAAGTGCCGAGCGGAGAAGATGTCTGTCAAAAGCAGATCAATAATTTTCTTGATGAAATTGAGAATACTGAAATCAAAGAAATTACCAACGAACAGCATTTTACGGAAATAGCCGATAGATTAAACAAAATCAACAAAGATGATTTGATTAAACATTTTATCATTCATAAATTCGGTCACTTGCTTTACGCTAATCAAAATTCTCGCGACCTGAATGCTGACGCAAAAACGTTTAGTCCAAGGAAGCTAAGCGGCGAAGCGAATTCAGCTGTAAAGATTAATTTTGGAAAAAAACACGGCTTTAGTATTAAAGATATTTTTGGGCTGATCAATTCCAATAAAAATTTAAAAGGTATTGAAATCGGAAAAATCGATTTGATGCCGGAATCCTCAGCCTTTTCTGTTGAAAAAGATAAGGTTGCTGATGTGATCAAGTATTTGACCGGTGCAAGATATAGAGGACAAAAAATTATCGTAACCAAGGGTAGCGAAGGTTCAAGCTATTCAACAAGATCCAGAAGCAGCGGATCATCTTATTCAGCAAGATCCAGAAGCGACAGACCGTCAAGAGGTTTTAGTGGAAACAAAAAGAGATTTGGAAGAGCTAGATAAAAACACGATTCATATATGGAAATCAGAAATATCGCGATTATCGCGCACGTTGATCACGGGAAAACAGCTATAACCGATGCCTTGCTAAAGCACACCGGTATGGTTTCTGCTGATTCAGTTGGTATGGATAGCGATATGCTAGAACAAGAGCGGGGTATTACTATTTATTCCAAGAATGCTTCCATCTATTATAAAGGTACAAAAATAAATATTGTTGATACTCCCGGCCACGCAGATTTTAGCTCGGAAGTTGAGCGCGTGTTGAGATCAATCGATTCTGTTGTTTTGGTGGTTGATGCGCAGGAAGGTCCAATGCCACAGACAAAGTTTGTCTTAAAGAAGTCTTTAGAAATTGGATTGAAACCGCTTGTTGTTATAAATAAAATTGATAAGCTTGCCGCCAGACCGGCTGAAGCAGTGGACGAGGTAATGGAATTGTTTATGGATCTTGGTGCTAATGATGAGCAACTTGATTTTAAAACCGTATACGCTATTGGTAAGTTCGGCATTGCTAAAAGTTCGCTGGATGATGATTCGGAAAACATGGATCCCCTTCTCGATGCTATATTGGAGAATGTTAAGCCTGCTCCGTGTGAGGTAGACAAAGAACTTAGAATGCAGCCGTTTAACCTTGGTTATGATAATTATCTTGGCAGAATGGCGATCGCCAGAATTTATCAGGGAACTGTTAAAGAAAAAAGTACTGTGTTTGTAAAGCGAGTTGATGGTTCCATCCATACCGGATTGATAACTAAAATTTTTACATTTAACGGTTTTAAGAAAGAAGCGGTTTCCAGCGCATTTGCCGGAGATATTGTTATGATCGCCGGTATTGCTGATGTATTTATCGGCGACACCATTTCTGATTCAGAAGATGCTGAGTTACTGCCGCACATCGCAATTGACGAGCCAACCATTTCTCTTGGATTTATGGTTAACAACTCCCCTTTCTCCGGCAAAGAGGGCAAGTTTGTTACGAGCTCACAGATTAAAGAGCGTTTAGAGCGCGAACTTGAAGTAAACGTTGGATTAAAAATTGATTTTTCTAAAAGCGAGGAATACACGGTGTTCGGTCGTGGTGAAATGCACGTTGCAATTTTGTTAGAGAACATGCGCCGTGAGGGTTTTGAGCTTCAGGTTTCACAGCCGCACGTCATTCTAAAAGAAGAGGGTGACAAGATTTTGGAGCCATTTGAAGAGTTGACGGTTTATGTGCCTGAACTTATGGCTGGAATTGTAATTGAGAAAATCGCCAAGCGAAAAGGTGTAATGACTCAAATGAAGAACATCAATGAAAACGCGCGTATTCAGTTTGAAATTCCAACAAGAGGATTGCTGGGTTTAAGATCTGAGTTTTTAGTTGATACACGCGGCGAAGGAATTATGGCATCTCGTGTTATTGGTTTTCGTCCGCATGTAGGAGAAATCAGACGTAGAGATACGGGTTCCATGGTATCAATGATAAACGGTAAAACTTTGGGCTACTCACTGGATAATTTGCAGGATAGAGGAGCGCTTTACATTGGTCCAAATACAGACGTGTATGAAGGCATGGTGATTGGAGATGTTAGCAAGGGTATTGATATGCCGGTTAATCCAACCAAAGGCAAGCAACTTACTAACATGCGTTCGTCTGGAGCGGATATGGCACTTAAACTAACACCGCCAAAATTGCTTACGCTCGAACATGGACTAGAGGTTATGGCAGATGATGAACTTCTAGAAATAACTCCGAAATCTATACGACTACGCAAAAAGATTTTAAAAACAAAGGCCTAAAAAACACCCCGGTTTTCCGGGATGTTTTTTTATTTACAAAACAGTGACGGCTAGTAATCCATCAGCTTTCGGATTTCTTGGTTTTGTTTGATTTTTTCAATTGCCTTAGCTTCGATCTGACGAATACGCTCACGAGTAACATCAAATTCTTTTCCAACTTCTTCAAGCGTGTGCGATACTCCATCTACTAAGCCGAATCGCATTTCTAAAATCTTTTGTTCGCGTGGTGATAATTCCCTAATAATTTCAGCCACATAATCTTTCAGAAGAAGTAAAGCAGCAGCTCTGTCCGGAGCAACATTTTTAACATCCTCAATAAAGTCTTCGAGTTTTGAATCTTCATCATCCTCACCCACGGAAGTCATAAGCGAAACAGTATCCTGCGAGATCTTGATGATGTGGCGCACTTTGTCTACAGGCAAACCCATTTCCGCGGCAGTTTCTTCCGGAAGAGGTTCGCGTCCAAGATCCTGAATAAGCTGGCGCTGAATCTGCTGGAACTTGTTGATTGTTTCAACCATGTGCACGGGAATGCGAATGGTTCTACTTTGATCAGCGAGCGCGCGCGTAATTGCCTGGCGAATCCACCAAGTAGCATACGTTGAGAATTTGTAACCTTTGCGATATTCAAACTTCTTAACAGCGCGGAACAAGCCGATGTTGCCTTCTTGAATAAGATCGAGTAGCGAAAGCGATTTACCGATAAACTTTTTCGCAATTGAAACCACCAAACGCAGGTTTGCTTCGATAAGCATTTTGTCGGCTTCTTTGTCTCCTCGTTCTTTGCGTTTAGCTAATGCCACTTCTTGCTCAGCTGTAAGCAGAGGAATTTTTCCGATCTCGCGCAAATACATTTGGATTGAATCAGCCGTCAGGTCGTACGGATCAGCTCTGCCGCGTCTATCGTCTGTGCTGTGCAGAGTCTCGAGCATTTCGTGCCGTTCTTTTCCGTGGCCCAAAATCCCCTCTTTCATTTCAACAATACCAACGCC
>JAHIUG010000122.1 GCA_018817245.1 Patescibacteria group bacterium
GTGTTCGCTGTGGGGCACGGCAACGATGGTCTCTGGCTCCTCGGTCACGACGGCCGCCCTGGCCTCCTCTGGTCTCCTGGCCTTCCTTGGGTGTTCGTTCGTCCCTGCAAGTAGTCCTTTGGCCTTGTATCTTTGGTCTCCGACCTTTGATACTTAGCCCTTGGATCGGCGCCACCTTCACTTGAGTCCTGTGCAGAAATGTATGGGACTCTTTTTTATGTTAAAATCAGATTGGAAGTAGGTGAATATGCGGACGGTTACGGCTTTCCGCTACCGAACCCAGTAGCCATACAATCGAGAGTATCTCCGACCACGGTTTGAGATAGAGCGATGTAGGTAAACTCATAAAAAATGAAGCTACTTGGTATAGAGCGCTAGGTGAGTTTAGCTCACGAATGCGATTCAACCTCGAGAGTATTCAACGGGTGGTGTTATTGGCGGCGCTCTATATAAAACCGATTCGGACGGCGACCTCAATGTGTTCAACGTGAGGCACGACAACGATGGTCTCTGGCTCAACAGTAACAACGGCAACCCTGGCAACCACTGGAATCCTGACAATCATTGGGTGTTCGTTCGTCCCTGCAAATCGCTTCATTTCTCTCCCTGTTTATTGGGAGAGTTTTGTTTTTGCAGTTGCCCGTGCCAACCGCCAAGCATTCTGCCTACTTCATCCATCTTTATCGATAAAGCAATATATTTCTTGTTATCCAGTGATTTGGTTTCCCAAAGAATCATTAAAAATATTTTCAGTGTATCGATTTTTCTTATAGCCAAGCGCACAAAGGGCAGCTTTTCCGCTCGCAATAAAAAGCTCGCAGTTGCGGTTGCTTCTATGATTTCAACAAAAAACGTGTCAATTTTTTGACCTAGCGAATGCCTGTGTGCTTTAGGAATAGTGCGATAAAAGCCATACCAAAGTAAGTAGGCATTTTTTATCTTTTGGAGTAGTGGTAAAAGGCTTGGGGGGGGGTAGACTTAAATGTATGGGTATTATCCAGTTTATTCATACATACGAGTATATCATTACTTTAGAGAATCTTCTTGAAGCGTGGAGGGATTTTGTGCGTGGTAAACGAGCACGTAAAGATGTTCAGGAATTTGAATTGGACTTAATGAGCAATATAATCTCGTTACACAAAGATTTAGCAGACAGGACTTACAATCACTCATCTTATCAAGCATTTAATATTTCTGATCCCAAGCCGAGGAATATCCATAAGGCCTCTGTTAGAGATCGGTTGGTTCATCGTTTGCTTTATAGGATGCTGTATACTTTTTTTGATCGAACTTTTATTCCTGATTCGTATTCGTGCAGGAAGGGCAAGGGTCTCCATAAGGCGATTAATCAGTTTCGTTCTTATGCGTATAAGGCATCACAAAATCACACAAAAACAGCATGGGTGCTTCAGTGCGATATTAAGAAATTCTTTGCTTCAATAGATCAATCTATATTAATGTGCATCATTCAGCGTTATATACCCGATCTCGATATCAGATGGTTGATTGCTCAAATAATTGAAAGTTTTCATTCCACGACGCATGGGAAAGGCCTGCCCCTTGGTAACCTCACTTCTCAATTACTTGTTAATGTCTATATGAATAAGCTTGATCAGTTCGTGAAGAATAAGCTCAAGGCGAAGTTTTATATTCGTTATGCGGATGATTTTATTATTTTGTCTCGAGATAAAAAATGGCTTGAGGAAATTCTATCGAAGATCTCGGATTTTTTGTGGGACGATCTGCGTTTACAGTTGCATCCGGATAAAATTTTAATTCGAACAATTGCATCGGGCGTAGATTTCTTGGGATGGATCCATTTCCCAGATCATAGAGTGATTCGTACTTCGACTAGGAAAAGGATGTTTTGTAATATTGAGAGTAAACGTAGTCAGAACGAAACAGTCCAGTCATATCTCGGATTATTGGGTCATGGGAATGCTAATAAATTACGAAAACAGATTGAGATAGATGCTCTCGGCAGATGTTTTCAAGTGGAAGATCCTTCGGCCGTTCCGACTTACCCTCAGGATGACAATTTTTTAAACTAAAAGCTCCTCGGATTATGGGCGTGAGCTTTTGCAATTTCTGAATCTAAAATTTCTTGTTTAACCAACCAGTGCAAATGCTGATCTAAATCCAGCATTCCATCTTGGCGGGATGTTGCGATTATATTTTGGATTTGTTCGGTTCTACCGTCACGGATTGTGTTTGCAACAGCGTGGTTATTTACAAGCACTTCGTGCACTGGAACAAGCCTGTCTTGTGTGGAGCGTAGCAAAAGCTGGGAGATGATTCCTTTTAAGGTTAGGGACAATTGAAGGCGAATTTGTTTTTGTTGGATCGCATCAAAAGAGTCGATTATGCGCTCAACTGTTTGTGCAGCGCCGTTTGTATGTAAAGTGGCGAATACAAGGTGACCGGTTTCAGCTAGAGTTAATGCTAATGAAATCGTTTCTGGATCACGCATTTCGCCAACTAGAATGATATCCGGGTCTTGGCGGAAAACGTTTTTTAGACCTGACGCAAAAGTTGGGAAGTCAGAGCCAAGTTCGCGCTGACTAAAAATGCACTGTTTATTTTGGTGCACAAATTCAATCGGATCTTCTAAAGTAACAATGTGCTCAACGCGAGTTTGGTTGATGACATCCAACATGCTGGCCAGTAAGGTTGATTTTCCGGCGCCGGTTGGACCAACAACCAAAACCAAACCCTGCGTTAGTCCATTGAAATAGTCCGTGGCTTCGGGTGCATTCAAATCTTCAAGTGAAGGAATTTTGGCAGGAATATATCGCGCAGCTAATGAGGGCCCGCGTTTTTCCCAATAAGCATTTAACCTAAAACGCTCCTTGCTCGCTAGCTCATACGAAGCATCTACGTCGGTTCTCTTTTCGAACAAAGCAAATTTTGACGGATTTAATATTTTTTTTATTTCTGATAATACCTGCTTCGCTGTTAACGTTGGTTGCTTTGCTTGTGCTATCAATTTCCCTTGTATACGAAAAACAGGCTTTGCTCCGGATTGAAGATGGAGATCCGACGCTTCTTGTTTAGCCACTTGAGATAGTAGCTTGATGATTAATGATTTGGAATCGACGGTCATAAAATTCGAATATGGAATATAGAATTTCGAATATTGAACAACATACGAAATACGATATTCAACTTTCGATCTTAGATAGAATACCACAAAGCCCCGCTAAGCGGGGCTTTCAACTGTGAATGTTTTTTATGCTGTTGGTGTTGGTGGAGTGGCCGGCGGTTCTAGATCTTCTTCGTCCGACGTTTGCTGTCCGACGTCCGACGGATCTGGAGCCGGGGCTGTAGCCGCTTGAGGTGCCGCTGCTTCCGGGGCTGAAGTGTCTTTCTTTAAAGCATCCTTCAACCCTTTACCGGCTTTAAACTTTGGAACGACCACAGAAGGGATTTGAATTTTCTGTGAAGGATTTTGCGGATTCACGCCGGTTCTGCCAGCGCGACGTCTTGCAGAAAAAGCGCCAAAGCCCGCAATATTAACTTCACCTCCCTGTTGTAAGGTCATGGTCACGGTCCTGACAAATGTTTCAACCATGTCCTCAGCTTGTTTTTTAGTCACGCCAACCTTGTCGGCAATGACATTTATAAGCTCTGCCTTGTTCATATTGTTACAAATTACGAATAAAGGTCTACGAAATTACGAATCTTATACGGAATATATGAATATTTTTCCCACTATATACCTATTGCTTATACCATCGTATACACTACCATATTTACATTCCTGTTATTAGCTTAGCGTTATTTCGCTAATCTATCAATAATTTATTGAATTCTGTCAATACCCCATTACTTTGCGTATTCAATCACACGAGTTTCGCGAATCAAAGTAATTCTGATCTCTCCTGGATATTTAAGTTCCTGCTCAATTTTTTGAGCAACGTTTCGAGCCAGCTCAATAGCTGTCATATCGTTAATTTCTTTTGGATTTACAAACACGCGGATCTCGCGTCCTGCCTGGATCGCATAAACTTTTTCAACACCCTCAAAAGATAGTGCAACCTTTTCAAGCTCTTCCAAACGTTTCACGTATTGCTCTAAAGAATCTTTTCGTGCACCTGGACGCGCTCCAGAAATTGCATCTGCAGACTTAACAATAACTGCTTCCAGTGTTTTTGGTTTGTCTTCATGATGACCAAGCGACTGATAGCAAATATCTTCTGAAAAACCGAATTTTTTTAAGATTTGATAACCAAGTTCCGGGTGCCCACCCTGCATGTCGTGATCCACAGCTTTTCCAATGTCATGGAACAAGCCACCCTTTTTACAAACAGTAACATCTGCTCCAAGCTGTTCAGCCATAAGTGCGGCAAGATTTGCAACCTCCATAGAATGGAGAAGCTGGCTTTGTCCGTGAGATGTTCTGTATTTTAAACGTCCTAAAATTTGAACCAACTTTGGATCGATGCCCGCCATTGAAATTCCCATTTGGAAAAGTGCGTCTTCTCCGGCTTTTTTAATGTCTAAAGCCAAGTCTCTTTTTGCCTCGTCTACAGCCTCTTCAATTCTTCCCGGATGAATGCGGCCATCAACAATCAATTTATCAAGAGCTCGTTTGCATACGTGTCTTCGAATAGGGGAGAATCCTGAGATTGTAATCATGCCCGGGGTATCATCAACAATAAGTTCGCAGCCGGTAAGAGTTTCGAGCGTTTTAATATTACGACCTTCGCGGCCGATGATGCGTCCTTTCATTTCGTCGCTTGGAAGCTCAACATTCGTAGTTGTTGTTTCTGCAACATGAGATGAAGCTAGGCGCTGGATCGCAACAGCCATAATATTTTTTGCTTTGCGGTCGATTTCATCTGATTCCATTTCTTCAAGTTTGCGAATACGCGACATCA
>JAHIUG010000123.1 GCA_018817245.1 Patescibacteria group bacterium
AGGATCACGAAAGAAAAAATTTGCTTTGGTCCAGGAAATGAATCCGGAATGGAATGATTTATATGAAGACATTATTCAATAAAGATTGCCGCGTTTCACTCGCAATGACAGGTTTGAAAGATTGCCGCGTTTCACTCGCAATGACAGGTTTGAAAGATTGCCGCGTTTCACTCGCAATGACAGGTTTGAAAGATTGCCGCGCTTTGCTCGCAATGACATTTTCATGGAAAGAATAATAATCATCGCAGGGGTTTTATTAATCGCAGCTTTGGCTGCTGTTTTGTCTTATGCTTTGTCAATTTGGTCATCAAGAATCGCTATTAAAGCCGGTGCGGTTGATCAGCCGACAGGCGGGAGAAAAATTCATAATAAACCCATTCCATTATTTGGAGGTCTTGGAATTTCGATTACAATCCTTATAGGTATTTTTTTATTATTTTCTCAGGGGCTTTTGGTGGATATCAGTTTGCGGCAAGTATTGGGTTTTGCAGCGGCGATCGTAATTCTTTTAGTCGGAGGACTAACGGACGATAGTCGGCCACGTCCAGCCGGACTGCAAATTATTTTTCCAATTCTGGCGAGTATCACGGTTATTGCGTCAGGAACAGGGATAATTCAGGTAACTGGTTTTGCTGATGCGGCTCCGTTTTCTTTAACTTGGTGGCGCTTTGATGCACTAAATCTTTCATTCCCGGCCGATTTAATTACAGTTGTATGGCTGTTATTCGCAACTTATGCAACCAAGCTTTTAGACGGTTTGGACGGTTTGGTTACGGGTATGGCAGCTATCGGAGCTGTTATGGTTGGCGCGCTCACACTGTCTCCAACTTATTTTCAGCCGGGTGTCGCAATGCTAGCCGGGGTCGTTGGAGGTTCATTCGCCGGATTTCTGCCACGCAACATTCATCCCGCTAAACAGTTTTTAGGAGAAGCCGGGAGCACATTGGCCGGATTTTCGCTCGGATTCTTGGCTATTGTTTCCAGCGCAAAAATCGCCATAGCGTTGGCAGTGCTCGCAATTCCGATCGCAGATGCAGTATTAGTAGTAATTGGACGAATACGCCGCGGAGTTTCGCCGTGGAAAGGGGATTCAACTCATTTGCATTTTCGAATGTTAAACGCCGGCATTCCGCATCGCACAGCAGTAGCACTTCTCTGGGGCGTATCAATGGCAGCCGGAGTATTCGCACTAACTCTTCAAACACGAGGCAAGATTTTTCTTGTTGCTGTGCTCGTCGTTCTTACAGCGCTGTGGTCGTGGTGGATTCAGCGGCGTCAGGGGATTAGAGGGCTGAAGAACGAAGAACTGAGGGGCTGAGGGACTGAGGGACATTTATTCTTGGTTCCTCGGTACATAAACTCTTAAGTTGATATTATGAAAAAAACTAAGAAGTCAAAAATAATCGAGGAAAGTATTAAGCCGCGTATTATCTCCGGTGTGGTTTTGTTTGCGGGTTTCATCTTGGTTGTTTATCTTGCGTCACAAGGTTTTTTAGAATTAGAGCCGCCTATGCAGAATCCAGAATCAGAACAAAACCCAAAATCCGGAACCCAAAACCAGGAACCTGAATTTGAAACAGTCGATTTGACTCATCTCAGGCTTGAGATTGTTGATACGGACGAAGCACGAAAACAGGGATTGTCCGGTCGCGAATCTTTGGATGAGGACGCGGGCATGCTATTTACCTACGACTTGTCGTGGTATCACTCGTTTTGGATGAAGGATATGAATTTTCATTTAGACATTATTTGGATGAATGACGGCATTGTTGTGGATGTAGCAACTTTGCGACCACCCTCATCGAGTTTGCCACTCCCAGATTCGCACGTACCAAAAGCAAAAGCTAATCGTGTGTTAGAAATTAATGCAGGTCAGGCCGCTGAACTTGGACTAAAACCCGGTGTTCGAGTTATTCTGCCGGCTTACTAAAAATCGAACATTTATTTCCCATCTATGAAAAGATGGTTTTTTTATGTGTATTCAACTCATGGATGCACCATTTAAAATCCGAAAACAACAAAATAAAAAACCCACCAATAATTGCCGATAGGAGCTTTTTGGTGGGTTTTCGGATACTTGATTCGAACTCTTAATTAATTGCGATTGGATAATAA
>JAHIUG010000124.1 GCA_018817245.1 Patescibacteria group bacterium
TTATTATCCAATCGCAATTAATTAAGAGTTCGAATCAAATATCCAAAAACCCACCAAAAAGCTCCTATCGGCAATTATTGGTGGGTTTTTTATTTTGTTGTTTTCGGATTTTAAATGGTGCATCCATGAGTTGAATACACATCCTATGGTATAATTTTATTCGATTAGCCAAATACAGTTATTTTTAACTTTTAACTTTTGACTTTTGACTTTTTAAATATGGATACAAATTTAGGGGCAGTTCTCGAAACGCCCGCATCAGAGATTAAGACAAGACCCAAATTAGCTCACTGGCTGGGAAAACTTACCAATATTTGTATTTACCTATCAGTAGCTTTGATTCCATTGTTTTTTACTCCAGCAACTCTGGATGTATTAGAACTTAACAAGCAGACACTCTTGGTTATTTTAACCGGTATAGCACTTCTTACTTGGATCGGCCAGGCAATCAGCGAGCGAAAGTTCTCATTATCAAGATCATGGTTGCATTTGGTTGTAGTTGTGTTCTTGGCTTCTTATCTAGCGGCCTCATTTTTTTCGCTAGACCGGTATCTTTCATTTGTAGGTAACTATGGTCAGATGCAGTGGGCTTTTCTAAGCTTAGTGGCATTTGTGGTTTTCTATTTTATTGTTGTTAACACCACACGAACAACCACAAAACTTTATAATTTAGTTTTAGCGTTTTTAGCTTCCTCAACAATTGTTGGTATTTTGGGATTTTTACAACTTGTTGGAATTTATCCTTTCGGATGGATGGGAGAGTTTACACGAAGTAGCGTTTTTAACACTGTCGGCACCATTAATTCTTTGGGGGTTTATATGACATTGCCGCTTATCATGGCTGTGTCACTCACGGTCTTGGGGTGCAAGGACAAAGAGTGTGTTTTAGGACAGCTTAATAAGCGAAGCAGGTTGGCAAAGATTTTGGTTTGGATATCTTTATTAGTGGGTTTATTGGTCGCAGTTGTTGTAGATTATTGGGTTGTATGGGCAACGATCCTATTTGGCACCGCGCTACTCGTAATTATTCCTTCTATAAGAACACGACGCATCGAGCGTTCAATAAAGATAATTATTCCGGCAGCATTGGTTGTTCTGTCTGTGTTGCTTTTAATCTTCCGAACACCAATAAATTTAAACTTGCCGTCTGAAGTCGCTCCGTCCTCATCAACTTCGTGGAACATCGCCAAACAGACACTTCAAGAGAAGCCGTTATTTGGTTCAGGACCGGGAACATGGATTTACGATTATGCAAAATATCGTCCGGCATCTATCAATCTTTCGCGCTTCTGGACAGTTCGCTTTGAACGAGGTTTGTCGAACTTTCTGACTTCTTTAGCTACACTTGGTTTGGTTGGTGTGGCTTTTTGGCTGGTTCTAATCATTTCGGCAGTTGCTAAAAGTGCAAGTTATCTAATTTTGGAAAAAAATGATGATGCTTGGCAGGCTTATTTAACAGTCTTTACGGGCTGGGTCTCAATAGTGTTTATTTCATTATTTTACAATTATAATTTTACACACCATTTTGCATTTTGGCTGTTACTTGCTTTGCTTGCATCTTTGTTGGCAAAGGGGAGACTGGTTTGGGATGCTAAAAAGTCTGTTGTTAATTCCTCAGCGCTCTCCTTAGTCTTCATATTCTTATGTGCAATTGGTGTATCGACTTTATGGTTATCCGGTCAGCGATTGGTGGCAGACGCAAAATATTCTCAGGCTGTTAATGCATTTAGGCAAGGTCAGGCAATCCAAAAATCAATCGATTCGTTAGTCAGCGCAGTAACATTAAATCGCTGGAATGATGTATATCATCGTAATTTATCTCAGGCTTACCTTGTACGTGCAGGGCAAGAAATGCAGGCTGCTCCCAGCGCAGAGCGCGCCAAAAAAATTAACGATTCAATTACAGGTTCTGTTGATTCAGCAAAGCTTGCAAGCGAGATAGTCCCTACTAACGTGGATAACTGGTCTAATTTCGCGCTTATTCTTCAATCAATAACCTCTTTTACGAGAGGAGCGGATGAGCGAGCCATCGAGCTGTATAAGGAAGCCTTAAAACGAGAGCCTAACAATCCCGTTTTTTATAATGAAATTGGTAAGTTGTACCTGTTGCGATCAGATGCCTATAGACAGCTTTTGCAGGCAGACGATACGGAAGTGGTAAAACAAGCGAACGAGAATATTAAATCTGAATTGGAAAATGCATTTGAAGCTTTGAACACGTCTATTCAATTGAAGCAAGATTATGCTCCGGCGCATTATAATCTTGGGTTGGTTTATGAGCGTCAAGGAAGACTGCAGGACGCTATCGTTAAACTCGAACAAGTTATTGGGGCTGACTCGCAGAATGTTGGCATAGGATTCCAGTTGGCGATTTTGTACTACCGAAACAATGAAAAGGATAAATCACTTGATGTGTTAGAACAGATAGTAATATTGCAACCCAATTATTCAAACGCGAGGTGGTATCTATCAGCGCTATATGAAGAGAGGGGTGAATATGATAAAGCCATTGCTCAAATAAATAAGGTTTCAGAATTGAATCCAGGCGATCAAATAGTTCTGCAGCGTTTAGACTTTCTGATCGATTTGCGCGATCGTCGTGCTTCGCCGGAACCAGTAGGTTTGTTAGAGCCTCTTGAACAAGAAATCAACGGACCGACAGAACAAAACGAAGTTCGACAATAGAGCGAAAAAAGACGCCAAGCGGCGTCTTTTTGGTTGACGTGCCAGTAACAATATGGCATGCTCTGTTTCGCACAAGGGCCCTTAGCTCAGTTGGTAGAGTGTCCCGATAGCTATCGGGAAGGTCGTCGTGTACTTCACACAATTTAACATGGGCCCTTAGCTCAGTTGGTAGAGCGCTTCCATGGCATGGAAGAGGTCGTCGGTTCGAGACCGTCAGGGTCCACCATCAAAAAATAACGCGATACACGCGTTGTTTTTGTTTGAATGAATATTTTTTATGCTTATCCACAGAATCAACTAAATTTTGAACTTCAAATTTAGAGCTATACCAAGCCACGAATCCGAACTCCATCCGCACAATTGACACGATCGCTTAAATTGTGTAGCTGTATAAGTATGAGTAAAAAAAGGGGGACAAGAGGAAGGAGATTTGGTTCTGAGCTTGGTTGGGCTATCTTGGAAGCAGTAGCTCAAGGAATTGATATATTTGAATATGCCGGTTCTATACCGAGAAAGCCGCTTGGTCAGCATCCGGATATTGTAAAAAGTTACGAGATAGAACGTGAGAGGCACCGTGTATATTCTGCTGCAAGTCGATTAAAGAAGCAGAAAATTTTACAATCAGTTCAAAAAAACCGAAAGCGAGAATTTAAACTGACTCGATTGGGTGAAGAACTTATTAAAGATTATAAGGATGAACAGCCGCCCAAATTACCTCAAGGAAAGTTAACAGTAGTATCATATGACATACCTGAGAAGAATAAACATGCACGTCAGTCTTTTCGAAATTATTTAAGGTCAATGGGATTCATTCAATTACACCGTAGTGTATGGACTTCTGATAGGGATTGGCACAATGGATTGAAAGCGAAAATACACGCTTTAGATCTTAACGAATGGGTTGCGGTTTTTGCTGGAGAGATGTAGTCTCTGCAAAAAGATGTTATGTCATTACAAATTGGAATTGTAGGTTTACCGAACGTGGGCAAGTCCACATTATTTTCAGCTATTACAAAACAGGCCGTAGATTGCGCTAATTTTCCATTTTGTACTATTGATCCGAATGTTGGGGTGGTTGAGGTTCCGGATGAGCGTCTTATTAAGCTGTCTGAAATTTCTAAATCAAAAAAAACAGTGCCAACTACAGTGGAGTTTGTTGATATTGCGGGATTAGTTAAAGGTGCTGCTGAAGGTCAGGGGCTTGGTAATAAATTTTTATCACACATCCGCGAATGCGATGCTATCGCACAAGTGCTGCGTGTTTTTCAGGATCCGAATGTTATTCATGTTGATGGGGCTATTGATCCAATTCGTGATACTGACACAATAGATACCGAGTTGGCTTTGGCGGATTTGGAGACTGTTACAAAACGGTGTCAGGGTTTGGAAAAACAATCCAAGGCGAACTCAGACAAAGCACTTGAAAAAGAATTGGCTGCTTTTACTCGCGCGAGGCTGGCGTTAGAAAAAGGAGAGCAACTAAGAAATTTGGATTTATCAGAGGATGAGATCAAGTCTTTACGCGGGTTGTCGCTCTTAACTCTAAAGCCAATGATTTATGTGGCTAACGTGAGCGAACAAGAATTGCAAAAAGAAGTGGAGCTAAATCTAAAAGGATCAGTTGTACCGGTTTGCGTAAAGATGGAAGCTGAGCTCGCCACCATGAGTGATGATGAAAGAAAAGAATATCTTGAAAGCTTTGGTCAGACACAGTCAGGTTTGGAGCGTTTGATCATAGAGGCATATAAAACTCTTGGTCTCATAACATTTTTAACTTCAGGAGAACCGGAAACTCGTGCATGGACAGTAGTTAAAGGATCAAAAGCGCCTCAGGCTGCTGGAAGGATTCATACGGATTTTGTTAAAAACTTTATTCGCGTTGAGGTCGTCAAGTATAAGGACTTTATTGAAAATGGTGGATGGAATGGTTGTAAAGAAAAAGGTCTGCTTAGAGTAGAAGGGAAAGATTACGTGATCCAGGATGGTGATGTATGCTATTTTAGAATCGGTGGATAAAATACGGTAGTAAATTCGGTTGTAGATTCAGTGGTGGATAAAGTAGTAAATTATTTGAACAACTTCGTAATTCGTTAAACCATTCGTAATATTCGTGGTGCATTCGTCAATTCGTAATCTATGAAAAAAGTTCGCAAAGTAATTTTACCGGTCGCAGGCTATGGCACACGATTTTTACCTGCCACTAAAGCCATGCCAAAAGAGATGCTGCCTATTATTGATAAACCGGTTATTCAATATGTGGTTGAAGAAGCAGTGGCTTCGGGGATTGAAGATGTCATTCTCGTGACCTCCCAATCTAAGCACGCGGTTGAAGATCATTTTGATGACAACAAAGAACTTGAAGCATGGCTTCAGAGTACGGGCAAAGATAAACAGCTGGAGGAGATTCGTGAAATCGGCAAATTGGCGAATTTCATTTATGTGCGACAAAAGGGTCCTTATGGAAACGCCACACCGGTTTTAAATTGTCGGCATCTTATTGGTGACGAGCCTTTTGCAGTGCTTTTTGGTGACGAGTTATTTTCCGGAGACAAGCCACGGTTAAAACAAATGATCGAAGTTTACGAAAAATATCAAGATCCTGTTTTAGGTGTTATTGAGGTAGACGATCGTGGCACTGAGCGTTACGGAATTATTGATCCGGCAGCTGAAGTTGAAGCTGGCATTTATCAACTCAAAGGAATGGTGGAAAAACCAGGTCCAAAAAAAGCTCCGTCTCACTTAGCGGCTATTGGTGCTTATATCCTGACGCCGGATATTTTTGACTCAATTACAAAAACTCCGTCAGGACATGGAGGTGAGTTGGTTTTGCTTGATGCAATTTTTGGCTTAATGAAGACAAGGCCGGTTTATGCCAAGAAGCTTGAAGGTGAATATCATGACACTGGAAATAAGTTGGGTTGGCTAAAAGCAAACGTGAACGAAGCGCTTCGACGTTCAGACATGAAGAAGGAAACAATCGCAATGTTAAAGGAAATTCAGTAGTGGATACGGTGGTGAATTTGTAAATTCGTAAAAAATTTGTAATTCGTATTTTCGTATAAGATTTGTATTTTCGTAGACCTTGGTGTTCTTGTGATACAATAACAACTGTATGAAATTCAAGCGTTATTTTTCAATCGTTGCTGTTTTAGCAATATTTTCAGTAGTATCGGGTCAGGGCTGTTTGAGCGGCCCAACTCAAGACGCGGTTCAGGCTTCAAAGCGCGTAACATTAAATGTGTGGGCCGTGGTTGATGACGTGGATGTTTATCATGACATCTTTCAAGATTATCGCGTGATGCATCCAAA
>JAHIUG010000125.1 GCA_018817245.1 Patescibacteria group bacterium
ATTCGATATTTTATTTCAGAACCTTAGCATTTATTTTATTACAGTTCAATGATTGACATAGGGGGTTAGTAATGGTAACGTCGCAGCGCATTTTAGTACATAAAAAGGAGGATGAAATGCACGGGGATGTAAAACTGTCTGCGCAGCTAGAGAGGATGTTAAATTGGAGTGATCCAATCGTGGATGCTGTAGTAGCAACAGTTCTTTATCGATGGCGTGAGCCGAGAGACGGAGCAGTTAGAGAATATTTGGTTACAAAAAGGTTGCGAGGAGCGGTCAAGAATTTCTGCCAAATTCATCACGGCGGTTTTATCAAGGCCACTGATAAAAATGTTCTTTTCGCAGCCGTTCGCGAAGTACGCGAAGAAATCGGTATGGAGCTACCGCATTCAAGGGTCATGCATGTTGGCAGATTTGGGTCCGAGCTCTTCAGGTCATCTGCATTGATAGAAGGTAAATCGTTTGAGCTGACCATTACAGATGTTCAAGCTGAGCCAGGTATTCCATATGTCCTAGATTTGTTCGCGTCAGATGTGACCAAGGTTACAAGACATCTCAAAACAGACGGAGAAGTCGAGAAGGTCGGTTGGTTTACACTGTCTGAACTAGTGGGTAGGTTCGGGCAAGACAGTACATTCAACTATTGGAGCTTCCTGTTTTTCGCTCTTAAAGCGATAGCAGGCGAGCCTAATATGTTTCCGGATTCAACGCCAGGGAAATACTCTCACTCGATCTATTGATTCTACATTCGTAAAAGCAAAGCGCTTCCCATTCTAAGGAAGCGTTTTTTTATTAGTCTGTATCTTTGATAGCTCGGTACAAGTGGTACTTACCAAAGTAAAACAAGAATATATTAAATGGGTGGTGGTGTAGGGGAGACATGTTAATCCAAATTAATGCTGTTAACATTGATACTTTCTTTTTATCAAATCCTTCTTTTTCTAAAAAGTTAAATAAGACTTTGTGACAGTCACGAAGCGTGCTTTTTACAAGTATGTCACATTCAACACTTCCATCCTTTTTCACGTTAATAGTGAATAGATCTTTGTGTATAATGTCGTGATTAACTGTAAGGTTGTGATTGAGTTTTGCTAAGTCATAATAGATGTCGCCAGACTTAAGCAAACCTCCAAAATCTTGTCGCCAATCAATTAAACAATAGCTGTCAGCGGTTTTAATAATGTTATCCAATATGAAATCACCATGTATTCTGTATTGTGATGCATCGGAGAGCCAGTCAAAATCAATTAGTTTAAGAAGATCGGAAACCGCAAGAACTTCTAGTCCATTTATAATTTGTTTTTCATCTTTTATTGAATTTTCATCAAGAAATTTGTTAATCCGCTCTTCTGTTTTGTCTTTGTAAAAATGAAGAGACGCCTTTTTGAATTCTTCATCAGAAACGCCTTCAGTTTTAGTCCATAGATTTTCTTTTGCCCAATTTAGAAAGTTTGAAAAATCATCCGGATTAGCGATGTCTGCATATAGGTTGCCTTTTACATATTCGTACCGATAAAAGTTTTTTGTCAGACCCTGCATTTCTGGAACAAGCCCACTCAAAATATTGGCGCGCTCAACGCGTTTCTTTATCGTTTTCTCATCATAGAAAAACTTAATGACAAAGTTTTCAAATAGAAAGATGTCTTCTTTTAGTTTATCTAAGTTTTGAAAAGCATCAGGCGCAGTTTCTCTAGCATGCTGTAGCGCTGCTGTGTTTCCTATATCTTGCCAAACTGGAAATTTAGTTATGCCAAAGATGCTGTTTGTTTTAATCATCTCTACAATTGTGTCGCAATCATTTAAAGCGCTATTATTTGGATTTTCATTGTAGAGATTTTCTAATGTTGACCAATATTTTTCGTAGTCATTAATACCAACAAGCCCAATATGGATATAATCAAAATCTATTGCACCCTTGTCATTAAAGATGAGATTTTCGTTTCCTACAATTTTCCATGTAGCGTATTGCGAAGAATCATTACCTTTAAAAACTCCGATCCAGTTTTTATCTGGAAGGGGAGGGACTGCGTCAATGATCGTATCAGAGGCGTGATAAATAAAAGGGCACTGAAGTGCGTCTTTTGCTTGTAGCATTGAGTATCCTAAACTCGAGCCTTCACCATCGAATTTTCCAACTTGAATAAATTCAAAGTTTCTATCTGGATATGCTAATGAAAGAAAATCTTTTACCTGATCACCGAAATATCCAAGTGTTATTACAAAGTTTGTATCTTTTGGATATTTTTCAACTATATAAGAGATGGCAGGTTTTTTACCTATTCGTACCAGCGCCTTATTAGTGTATTTAGTTAGCTTACCTAAGCGCTGGCCTATGCCAGAAGTGGTAATTAAAACTTTATAATTCATCATGCTGAGTTGAACGCCTGAGTTCTTGATCAAGCATTGCCTTAAATTCATTTATTTTTTCATCAACTGGGATATTAGGTTTAAATATTGTTGAAGTTCCGCAGACCAACATATCAGCACCTAGTTTTATCATTTCAGCTGAACTTTCTGGGGAAACTCCGCCATCGATCTCAATTAAAATATTTGGATGGTCTTTAAGCATCTCCTTAAGTTGCACGATTTTTTTAAGCATCCCAGGGATTAATTTATGGCCTACAATCCCGGGATTGATCGCCATCAAAACTACCAGCTCGATATCTTCCAGAATATGATCTAGTACGCAAAGAGGCGTTCCCGGATTCAGCGCCACGCCGGCACGTACTCCCTGATCCTTAATCAATTTTATAACCCGATGTAAATGCTGTGTAGATTCGGCGTGCGGACAAATTATATCAGCGCCCGCTTTTGCAAAAGCGGGGATGAACAATTCAGGCGAATTAATCATCATATGAACATCCACAGGAATATTTGTTAAAGACTTTGTCATCTTTAACACTTCTGGGTGAAGCCCTAGGCGTGGCACAAAATCACCGTCCATTACGTCAAAGTGAATGTAATCAATTCCGCCCTTATCGAGCAATTCAATCTCAGACTTGAGGTTGAGTATATCCGCGCATATCAACGAAGCGGTTAGCTTGTAAGGGGTTTTATTTACAGATTCCATGAATATTTCAAATTATTCTAAGTTTGAATGTCTGCCCCACATTGTCTCATGAGATTCATTTAATTTATCCATTAAGCTAAGCACAAGGCTATCAAAGAATATGTAAAGACATTGTTCGTTTAATGTTGTCATTGGTTGTATGGAAATTAAACCTTCTACAGCCTTTGTTTTTGAAGGTGCTTTAACTTCTACTATTACATCTGCAAGATTGCCAATGCGAGAATCTTTGTTTCCAGTTAACAAAGCAATCTTTGCATTATTTTTTTTCGCTATATCAACAATATCAAAAACAGTTTGAGTTTCTCCAGAACCTGAGCAAGCAAGAAGTAAATCTCCTTCACCAATGTGTGGCACTGTCGAGTCTCCAAGATGATAAGCCTCTAAGCCGAAATGACCCAGTCTTTGGGTAAAGGCTTTTGTTGCTAGACCAACTCTTCCTGCGCCAACTGTTACAATCTTTTTTGCTTTAATAATTGCTGAAATGAGTGGCTCAATTTGAGCTTCATCAATACCTGATAGAACTTTGTTGATTTCACTTAAAATTGTGTTCGTATTTTCATTAAGCATAGATATAGTTTGTGAAATATGTTCTATCTTTTTATTTGAAGTGGAAGGTGAAATTAAAATCATGTGAGCATTTTCCAGGGCAGTTATTTCATGGTGGATATGAGTATAGAATGTTGACGCTTGACCGTTATATAAGACTACCTCACCAACTGAGTTTTTAACAGAGATTTTACCGCTCAAAACTACAACTGTTTGCTTCATCGGAACTTCAATTCTCACAGCGTCCTCATAAAAGACTTTATTATAAGAATTATCTTTTAGCAAATTAAGATTTGTGATTTCATAGTCATTATTTTTTTCAAAAATCTCATTGATTTCAGAGGTTTTTAAAAGTTTGCTTTGAGGCGTTGAGGGTTTTGGGTATAGACCGCGCTTTATTAACTGGTAACCAGACACACCATCGCATTTTAGTTCATCATCAATACAAGCAAACAGTTCTTTTTTTGGCCAAGCAACTTTTAAAGGCAGGATCTCAGTTCTTGATCGATCTTTTTCCAAATCAAAAGGAGTCTCTTTAGAATATCTTCGTAACTTATGGAATAGTAATTTATTAACTGTATTAAAGGCCTTCCTTTGATTGAAAGATATTCCAATTTTATTTAATACAGTCGCAAATCTATAAAAATTAGTTGTTAAAAATAATGGAAGTTTGTATTTATCTAAAAGCATTAGCTGTTTAAAAAAAGTAACTTTAAAGATTCCGCAAAGAGCTATTAAGCCATAAGGGTAGCCTTTGTCTGTAGCCTTTTTCCAATCGTCAGATGAAAGCGTAACATGGTCTATGAATCGCGCATGATTAAAAGGTAGAGCCTCCAGTCCTTTTTTTATCTTTCCAAAAAACCACCAGGTGTAAGGTAGATACACTACATTATGATCTTTCATTTCATTAACAACTCCCTTGATTTCATCTGGTTCAGCAAGACAAATATGGTCTTCATTCCAAACCAGCATATAATCGTATTTTACTGATGGGAGCATTTTCAAGGTATTTTGTATCCAGCCACGTTTATCATCCAATAGTTCAAATAATGTTATTTGATTACCAAGCTCTTTTTTCAAAAAATCAACGGCCTGCTGACGCTGTGAGCCTCTTACATTAATTACCCAATTATCAGAGATTGAGCGAAATGAATAAAAAGAATCTTTCATGTGCTGAAGTCGTTCAGGGTCATTGATTCTTATGTTGGCAAAAACTGTTAACATATAGATTTATTGCTATCAATACTGGAAAAGCCTTGTATTGTCAATTTGACAGAGGCAAGATGATAATGCAGTATAGAGCTGTATTTTACATAAAAAACAACATGACTACAGAGCAACCAGACAATAAAACTCCAGAGCAATATAATGAAACTTATTTTGAATCCGGGTTAGTAGCGGGTGTTTCGGGATATATGAATTTTGGGTGGTTACCTGAGATGACTATACGCATGGCTCACAAATTTATTACAGGATTGCCAATTAGTCGCCAAGAGACTGTATTGGATTTTGGTTGTGCAAAGGGGTTTCTTGTTAAAGCACTTCGTCTTCTTGATATAAAAGCTCATGGTGCTGATGTGTCTGAGTATGCGATTAAGCATGTACCATCTGAAGTTAAAGAGTATTGTCATTTGATTAGCGGTTGTGCTGATGAGCGGCTTTTTGAACGCAGTTATGACTGGCTTTTAGCAAAAGATGTTTTTGAGCATCTTAACGAAGCTGATATGCGACTCTTATTAAGACGTTCTCGTCCTCATGTTAAGAAAATGTTTGCCGCAATTCCACTTGCAGCTGATAATGAAAGTGGAAAATATATTGTTCCAGCTTATGATCTTGATGTTACTCACTCAATTGCCAAAACAAAAGATTGGTGGGCAGATCTTTTTAAATCAGAAGGATGGAATGTGGAATCGTTTAATCATAATTTTGATGGGTGTAAAGAAAATTGGAGAAAATGGGAAGAGGGTAATGGATTTTTTATTGTTTCCTAAAGTTCATATTTTATAGCCAAAGTCATGTTAGATATCTTAGCTTGACAATTGGCTATTTTTGTTGTATTTGTTAATTACATTCTCGCACCTTAAAAGATCAAATTCAGGAGGGCAAAGCAATGGGTAGTAAATGCACAAAGCGATCGCCGCCAATTTTGCGGCACGAAACAAGCGGCTTCATTCTTTCCTACGGATACAGTCGTAGTCATGGTCAAAATGCTCTTAAACTTAAGAGCCGTGCTGCTGGTCAGCATTTTGCGGTTCATACGCGCTTCAATCTTCTTGCAGAGGATGGTTCGATCATTGATAGCCAGCCGATTACTGAGCAGGTAGCTCGGTTTATCATGGACAATTTTGAGGGTCGGGGTGATACAGCGTCTTTTGACGTTTATGAAACTGACCTTAAAGCAAATCGCGTTCTTCCGCGTGCAAAGTCAACTGTGACTCCGGATGACGTTCGTCACAAGCTCACAACAACTGAGCATTCCTATACAGCAACTGGTACAAAGTTGCTGCACCACTGGCCCATCTTCAAGAAGTTTGGTGACACAGGATATGGAAGCATCATTCGTGCAACCATGACTCTTCATCAGGTATGTTCCTCAAGGTGTCAGTATTGTTCAACGATTGCTCGTAATCGAGCGGATTCAATTTCGCTTGAAGAAGCAATGGACTTTGTTCGTAAGTTGTATCAGCAGCAAGCGCAGTTCAATCAAGAGACTTTTCCTGAGCACAATCGCTTGTACAAGGAAGTAACAGGTTCTGACATTCGCTTGAAAGGACTTATTCTCTCAGGCGGTGGGCAGCCAAATCTGTGGCCGCACTTTAAGGATTTTGTCTGTTGGCTTTCATTTCTGGATATTGATCTAGGTCTGATCACTAATGGATTTCCAGCTCGTGTTCCCGATGAGGTGTACGGTCAGTTTAAGTGGGTAAGAATCTCGATCACGCCGGAAGATGCATCACCGCATTACAAGGATGGTCAGTTCAACAAGCAGTTGATTCCAGCTAGCTTGAAGAACAACCCGCAGCTAACAGTCGGATACTCGTATGTTTACGGACCGTGGACAGACGACGACATCTTGCGCCGGATAAGTGACTCAATGGAGGAAAATGGTTTCACTTACTGCAGGATGCTGACAGACTGCAATCTAACGCGCGCTGCGCAACTTCGTGCGCATCAAGCGCTTTCTGAGCGGCTTCATCGATTGGGATTTATCTCAGACGATGGAACGCCTGTTGGACGTTTCTTTCACCAGCTCAAATACCACGGCACAGCAGAAGAAGCAGTGGAACTTTGGGATCAGGGTCAATGCTTTCTTCAAACCTACAATGTCTTTTGGGACACGACAGGTCATGAGGAGAACGGAAGATCC
>JAHIUG010000126.1 GCA_018817245.1 Patescibacteria group bacterium
GTCGGTCTTTACTTGGGCAAGGAAAAAATTGCCGAGGGCAATGGATCGTCCAAACAGGAGGCACAAGTGTCTGCTGCTGAAGCCGGGCTTAAAGCAAAAAAGTGGGGCTAAGGAAAGGTTTATAGAAAAAGACCCGGGTTAGACTCGGGTCTTTTGAAAGTTTTTTGAGAAGATGCACCTAGCCACTCACGGATGGATCTGTATGATCGCCGCAACAAGGAAAAACACTAGCCCTCCGACGAGCATCAGATTAACCAACCTGTCGCCGTCGTACAGATTTTCCGGATCATGAATCCGCATCATTCCATCCTCTCTTTAGGGTCTGTACCAATCACCCATCCTAGTGGAAGTGCGACTACTATCGTTAGGAGGATTCCTATAATTATTACGCCACGAGTAAATTCGAGATTTCCGATAATCTTCAGGGCAAAAAGTAGAAGCCAGGGCAAAGCTGCAAAAACTGTCAAAAAGAAGCTCCGCGTAGGCCAATCAGCTTTCATGGTCACCTCCTCTCTATTTGGAATGTGCAACAGATGAATATTCAACCAGAAATTTTAACAGAGGTCAACATGGACTCAATTCAAAAATAAAACCGACAATTAGATTGCCGGTTTAGATAGTGCCTGGGTCAAGGACTGAATCGCTTCTATCTCTTGGCCTTTTTCTTACAGCCTTTGGACACCTTTTGAGCTACATCCAACTTGATGTAAAAAAGCGTGACACAAATATTTGATACGCCTCCATTTGTGTCTTCGATCGGACTCTGGACAGCGCACGTGCGCCGAACAAAGCTGCCTTTCTCGTCAAACCATTTCTGAATGCTGCGTTCAACAGCGTCGGGAGTACCCTCGAAAATCTTCACATGCTCCTGTGCCATGTTTTTCTCCTTATGCGTTTGACGTTAAAAGCCTTCCATCTCCGGTGTATGACAATTCACTGCCATATAACCAAGACGAACATCATCCAGATCAATTGAGACTATAAACTTGTAACCAAGGTCTTCAGCCATTTCCTTCGGCATTATAAATAGATAACTGGGACCCTTCTTGCCGGGTCTAATCCTTTTCAAACGATCCTCTTGTTCCCAATCTTCATTTCGCTGATGAAGATCCACTGCCACACCGGCTGGGAAGTAAAATTCGATGAATTGAAGAGCGAGATCTTCCATAACGTTAGGCGAAGCTACGACTGCGATCTTCGCGCCACTTGATGGCCTCTTTTTTACGGAGGCTTTTTTGATCTCATCAACAGAGATCAGATAAAATCCAATCTTGTTCATGTCCAGCCTCCTTGCCCCGTCTGATGGGAATTGTGAAAGTGCCTTTGCAAACCAAATCTGGCGACTTGATCGTGAAAGATAAACATAGCTTACCATACCTGTCAACGGGATTGACGTTAAGTTATTTTTAGTATATCCTCGGCAAACATATGCGTCCCTAGCTCAGTTGGATAGAGCGCGTGGCTTCGGACCACGAGGTCGGAGGTTCGAGCCCTCCGGGGCGCACCATAACAAAACACTCCCAAAAGGAGTGTTTTATAATTTCCAAATATCAATTTCCATACCTTTTATCTACCTCCTACAAATCACAAACTAATTCATTCATTCATTCCTTCCTCACAACTCCCTTTCCTTGCGCTCCTTCATCATTTTGCAAATCAGTGGTCAACTCCGGTTGAGTCAAGACAATGGTTTTATCAACCTGCGCATCTTTGAATTCCAATCGACTTTCGCTCATTAGTTTTGCAAAGCGACCCGCATCCGCTTCATTCGGCGTGACAGTAATCTCAAATTCGATAATTGTATCATTCACATTTTCCGGCAAACGATTAAGTTTCCAAACAACGCGGCGTGTATTTGAATCATAAGCAAGCTCCCCGGCATCAGTCTTAACAACCCGTACCCAGTCAGCAATCTTGGATAAAGTTGTCTCGGCTTTCAAGTCTTTAAGCTCATGAAAATTTTTATTAATCTGCCAGATGACACGATAAGTCGTTTTTTGTCCGACTACCGGCGGCAAAGGCCCTTCGCCAAACGGCGCACCTTCTTCTGAAAAATATCTGGCTTCGGATTTAAATTCAGCATCTGTTATATAAGACAGGACAATGGGAGCGGATTTAACCACGCGTTCAACTTTTGTACCGCCAACTGAATCGACAGTGGCTTCAAGAACCACGCGAACCGCCAAACCGGTCGCTCCTTTGTCACTTGGCAAAGTATCTAATGACACATCAATATCCCCCATCTCGCGTGGCTTTAAGCGACCCAATCCGGAAATTTGTTTCTTTGTCCACGTTACAGAATCACCCTTTTGCGTGCCACTGGCGTTATCATCATAGTTTGACCAATCCACTAAATCTTCGGACGATCCACCATTGGTAGAGGTAACTGCTTCAAAACTAAGACGCATCTCAACATCTTTTAAATCTTCAGATGATGTATTTTCATAACTAATAGCAAGACGCAACATGCTTCCATAATTTACATTTAAATCCGTATCGCTTCCGTTCACAATCATCTTGAGCGATAAGTCGCCTGCCAAAACAGTAAACGACGTTTCACTTCGTTGGCTGGCATGAAAAATACCTTCGTTTGTTTTCTTACCGGCCTCAGCTATTACATGCGCCTCACCGGATACACCTGACGCGAATGAACCATGGACTGAAAGCGTGGAGGATGCACCGGCCTCAATCGTTCCAATGGGTATGAGCGCGACTCTTCCGCTAATATCGACAATACTGGAAGTGGCAACCAATTGAAAACCCTCGGGCAATGTAAACTGCGCCATCAAATCTTCAAAAGCAATTTCTCCTTTATTCTCAACCGTATATTTAATTGTAATTTCATCACCGGGCAAGGCTTTTACCGGAACATCCAACGAACCCTCCAACACACTGTCTTTATAATTTAAGACCTTTGTGGCCAATGTTTCAAAATCGCTACTGAATGAGGCCGGTCGATATGTGCCCACAACCTGAACGGCAGTCACCGTCCCCAGCGCGCCTGTAAATGTTCCTTTGATTTCTATGCTGCCTTCACCACCAGCGGCTATTGAACCAAGACGCCAGCTAAAATCTTCATCAGTTGGCGGTGGTTCAGTTTGACTAACTACAAAATCCGATGGAAAGTTGACTCTTAAATGAGAAGAAGCCAATGGCTCGGATGTACGATTGTTATATTTTATTAAATAAGTGATCTCCTCTCCCAAAGAAATATTTTCAGGTCCCTCAATCTGAATAGCCAAAGCGTCGCCAGTGAAGCCGCGAAAGGGCTTTAGAAAAGTTGAGCCGGCCCATATTGCGCCAATAACAATTATTGCGAACAAAAATGCGGTTACCAACAAATACAACCATCGCTTTGATTTAACATGTTCGAACTTTGTCAGGTCGGGCATCTTACCGGACTCATCTTTATATATTGCGCCTAGTCCCTTAGTGACATCCTCTTCGTGCTGCTCGCTAACTTTTGTATCAGCAGGCTGGACTGTTTCAACTTTAAAACTCTGAGTCTCTTTTAGGGCCTTTGCTATCAACTTTCTATTTTTCTTATTTTTCTTTTTTGCCATGTTGGTCTACGAAATTACTAATTCCATAAAAATTTTACGAATTTCCTGTCCTCGTGCTCTCGTGCTCTCGTGCTTTAATGTTCTATTGCTTTAATGTTTTAATGTTCTCTTGTTAACAACGCTGCCATAACACGATCGCGATCCCATATTCCATTATAACTTAAAGAAGCCGCATCTTCCTCAGAGCCACCTCTCGACCAACTGACCTTCCAGCCATTTGGAATTTTCAAAGTGGACGTAACCTCTCGCGTGGTTTTACCTGATTGACTGGTAAGTAACAATGTATAAGCACTGCGATCCATTGAATCGTTTTCTGTTTCCGGTGAAACCTCCAGCTGACTGTAAATATCACTGAGACCAAACGGAAGTTTATATTGGAAAACGACTTCTTGTGTTTTTCCCGGATCAAGCTGAAGCCATCCACCGAATACGGCTCTGTCCGATTCCTCGCTAATATCAGCGCCACTGACGTGCTTGTACATTGAGTCCTCTGTGGCTACCAGACTCTCATCTTGTTTATAAAATTCTTCCGGATATTTAAATAAATTAGCTGGAGGTGGATTAAAGCCGTTCGCCTTTATCAATTTGCTGCCCAACGGCACATACACGCGAACATACGAAACATTGCGCACACCACTGAACATCTCACCCTTTATGCCGTTATGAGTACGAGTCAATTTTATCTGATCTATAATACTGCCATCCAACTGAACTTCGGCTAGGTGCTCTACTGTTTCAGAGATCACACCGTCTGTTTTTTGTCCGGCAATATTACTTTCAATAATGGCAAGCGCGTCTCCGGTTGTCGGTTTAATTCGCCCATTCCAACCGTATCTTTCTACTTCCGCCTCTTCTTCAGGATCGACGAGCGCCACCTGAACATCTTTGGTGTCTAAGCTTTCCGAGATTAGCGACACGATCTTGAGCCAGTCTTCTTTGTCAAAATGCTTCATTCTCTCCATAAGCGCTTCAGACAAATCACCGATAAACTTCTTTGGAGTGTTGGCGTCTTTGTCATATTCAATCTCAACCGCCTTTTGCGTTTCAATTAAAAAGTTGGATTGATCTATAACCTTTCCGTACTCCGGCATATTGATTGGACCGGTTACACCCAAAACCTTTTCCATAAACGAAGCGTTAACGGCAATGACGCCATTCACCGTAGGCTGACCTGACTTACTCCAAAACCATCGAACTTTTTCCGCTGTGGTTGGAAAATCCGCAAACCAATTTGCATCCTGAAACTGCCAAAGCGGATTTATCAAATGCAAAGGTTTCGGTGAAGCAACATTCTCAATCAGCTGGCCTTTTAAATCATAACTACCGCCGGGTGGTACATACAATTTTGTGATCTTTCCTCTATCAAGTGTTATCTCTGCGACTGAACCGATAAAACCGCCTGATGGACGTAGTTCAGTCTGATTCTGAAATAACAATAGATATGTACGCGGATGTTCCTTTCCGATTAAAGCCGTTAAAAAATCTGCCAGCCCGGCAAACTCGCGAACTGATTGAATTGCCATGTCTAAATTTCCAGCTAAAACGATAAATTGCTCACGCTTATCTTCTGGCAAAGTATCAATATCAACGCTGGCGGCGGCCCGTCCGGCATCAGAAAGAAGCGGTAAAACTCCACGCGCATAAGCGGCCATCACATCCAACCGCTCATCCAGTCTCCTGTCCGGCTCATCAAATATTTTTTCAAAACCAAGAGCGAATAAACGGGCTGCCTCGCTCGTCTTATCTCCCACTTCCAACAAAGCTTTAGCTGAACGATATTGGTCTGGTACGAACGATGCTAATCCAATAGCCAAAGCGCTGGACTGATTTAAAATCGCATCAGCTTCCCTAAAACGAGTCGACGCTCTTTGTAATGAATCAAGCGATAGATCAGCGCCCTCAGAACCTTGTGCTGACATTAATTCTTCAATTGCAGCTTGCCCGGATTGTTCAGCCGCCTGCTTAACTCCCCAGACAGAGCGATACAACATCACCGCATTGGCAGGAAGAGTAATTACCAGTAGAAGTCCCACAAAACCCCCTAACAATTTAATACGAGATAGCCGAGGCACTTCAATTACTGCGACGGAATCACGCAGCTCGTCGGCAGCATGACTCGTGCTTCTTGCCATACGTTTTTCCATCATCTCCAAACGCTGAAACACGCTGGTCACGTCGTATGCTAAAACTCGAACAAATCTAACCATGTTACTTACTGGTCCTTTCAATATCGAACGTCTAACGTTAAAAGTGGACGGTGTAAACTGCTCAGCAAATAAATGCGGATTATAGCCATCCAAAACCAGATCCTGCGTTATCATTCCATAGATACCGGAACTCTGAACATTAAACTCCGGTAAGTATTCGTTAATCAACGATGGATACACAAAATCACGTTCCTCTAAATAAGCGCCTGACTCTACCGGAACTCCGCGCAATGACAAAACATAAGCACTTTGTCGACTCTGCTTTTGCGCTATGTTCACGGGAAGTGAATCACCACCGCTAAAACCCAGACATTGCGAAGCAAGGGTTTCGATCAAGCCCATGTCTAATTCCGCGATTTGATCCGAAACTGCAAAACTTTCTGTTTCAATAAATGTTTGTGGCACTGCTCTAGTGTCCATTCTGCTGTGCTTAACTCTTTGCGCGCGACGACTAATACCATGGGGCGTTGCCATGGTTAATCCATCCTGTTCTAAAACTCCAACAAGTTGATCTTCTAACTCCCTATCCAATTGTTTCCTCCTTTTAAGCATGATTGTGGTTTACGAATTAACGAATCACGTTACGAATTTTACGTATGGGTTAACGAATTACGAACTCACTACTGTATTTACCACTGTATTCACCACCGAATTTACAACCGTATACCCACTGCATACCTTCAAATTATTCCGCCATTTCATAGGCTTGCAATGTCTTTTTTGCAGTCCGGATCCAATCATGACGAGCGTACAATTCTGGCAGTGCTTGTTGTGCCTGATTTTTTGCAGCCTGCGGATCGGCCAGCACTCTCTCAATGGCTCTAATCATATCAGTTTTGGAGCCGGATTTAAAGAAAAAAGCAGCGTCCTCTCCCAAGACTTCAGGCAAAGCCGTGGCATCAGAGCTTATTACCGGACAACCGGCTTGCAGGGCTTCTAAAGTGGGCAGTCCAAAACCTTCAAAACGAGAAGGAAATACAAAAGCCTGCGCCTCATTATATAGCTTTTGAAGATCATCGTCTTTCACAAAACCGAGAAATTCAACTCTTGGTAATTTACGTTTCTGAACCTCGCTTTTTAGTCTTTCCATAAACACATCTTCTTCTCCGGCAATCTTCAATCGCAATTCAGGATTTTGCATTTCAATTTCTTCCCAAGCGTCGATCAAAAGATCCAGTCCCTTGTGCGGATAGGCTGAACCAACATATAAAAGATATTTGGATGGCGGCGGCTGATTTGCAAAATTTTTATAAAAAATATTCCTCCTGCCCATACCCTCTCCGGTCACCACAATTTTATCCGCAACATTCGGATATAAAGTTTTCAAATCCTGAGAAACAAAAAAAGTTGGTACCAATATTTTCTTCGCATGCCTAATAGCCGCATCCACAGTCGCCCTATACCCCATACGTTTGAGTATTGTGACAATTGGGTTTCGCGTAGATATTCGAGCGCTTGTAACTTCATGTCGTAAAAGCAAATCATGAATAGTTACGACAAGAGGACCATTATAAGTAATCGGAACATTCCAGTGAGGAACATGCACAACATCGGCTTTTAACGAGCGGAGAACACTCGGCATTTTTAGCTGTTCCTTTATCCCGTACCAGTGAACATCCGCAACCCTGGTTTCAACTGATGGATACGAAGAGAACGGATGAATGGCTGAACGCGTCACCAATACGTAGCGATTATTTGGTGCCACTTCTAACATAGCGCGAATCAACTCCTCAACATAACGACCAATACCCCGCGTTGCCTTGGGCGTCATCATTCGCGCATCAATTCCAATTCGCATAAGCAGTATTCAGTATATGGTATTCAGTATTCAGTATTCAGTATTCAGTATTCAGTATTCAGTATTCAGTATTCAGTATTCAGTATTCAGTATTCAGTATACTCAATACTCTATACTGTATACCGTATACTATCCGCTGTACTTTATGTGTTTCTACTCGCCTTGGCAAGCCGCGTATGTGTGTATTCAACTCATGGATGCACCATTTAAAATCCGAAAACAACAAAATAAAAAACCCACCAATAATTGCCGATAGGAGCTTTTTGGTGGGTTTTTGGATATTTGATTCGAACTCTTAATTAATTGCGATTGGATAATAA
>JAHIUG010000127.1 GCA_018817245.1 Patescibacteria group bacterium
GGACGCCGGACGCCGGACGCCGGACGACCTAATGATCCATCCCGATTTTTTCCTCCTTCAGCCTGAAGAAGGGAAGCGGGTGATTTCAGTGGACCAGGTTAGAAAAGCGCGCGTTCGATTGTCCGAAAGACCAATGGTCGCGTTAAGGCAAATCATGTTTGTTCCGCAAGCCGAATGTTTTAATGAAGAAGGAATGAATGCGCTGTTGAAAGTTTTGGAAGAGCCCACAGTCGGTACGGTTTTTGTTTTTGTTACTGAGAACGTGGAGCGCCTGCCTGCAACAGTTAAAAGTCGTATGGTCATGGTGCCGTTTAATTCCGTATCGTGTAAGGAGATTGTGAGCGAATTATGCGACCGGAATATTTCTATTATACAAGCTGAGGAGCGCGCAAAAGCGAGTCGTGGTCGTCCAGGCTTGGCGATTGAACCCGTGGAGTCGGTTAATGATTTGCCGGTACGATTTTTGGATGCTTCTTGTTTGGGCGAGCGTTTGGAAATAATTGATAAACTAAACAAGGAGTGCGAATCTGAAGAAGATGTTAATCAGGCTTGGTCAGAGGCGTTGAACGAGTGGGCAGAAATCGCGCGTCAGTATATTCCAACTAAGCCGGAGTACGCTTTAGTCGCAGGACAGGGTATAATAACAGCGCAGCATTTTGTGGGCGGTCCTTTGTCGCCTCGTTTACCTTTGGAAGCTGCTGCAGTGAAGATGGGAAAAGAGCGCGCACTCGCAAATCTGTTCCCGTCACATATGCCTAGTTCGTTACCGAGAATATTTATCTAATAAACATTGTCATCTCGACCGTAGTGGAGAGATCTTTCAGAAAGATTTCTCCGCGCTGGTCGAAATGACAGAATATTATGAATTACAAATCATTTATTTTTCTCATCTTTCCGATCTTTGCTCTTACATTGTTCGGACAAGGTTGTTTTGGCGGCGGAAATCAAGCCACGGGTCCTGATGGCGGTGTTTGGAAAACAGCGGATAGGGCAGAGAATTGGACCAACAAGCGCGCTTTGGTAGATGGTCCCAAGGTCACGGCAGAAGCGGCAAATATCTCTGTTAGATCAATGGTGTTTGATCCTCAGGATAATAAAACCATTTATTTGGCAACTGATAATCTTGGATTGGTTCATTCGAACGATGCCGGTGATTCTTGGCTTAAAGATACTAATTTAAAACTTGCCCGCGTTTATTCCGTTGCAGTGGATCCAAAAAATAAGTGCGTTGTATATGTGACGAGCGCAAATAAGATTTATAAGACTGAGAACTGCACGCGCGACTGGGAGCAGATTTTCTTTGATCCGCGCACAGACAAGATTTTTACGCAGATTGTAGTTGATTGGTTTAATCCTTCCATATTGTACGCAGGTACTTCTGAGGGTGACGTTTTCAAATCCACTGACGCCGGTTCATCTTGGCAAACATCAAAGCGCATTGAAGGAACTGTTGTTACTGCAATGGTAATGGATCCGCGCGATTCAAGAGTTTTGTACGTTGGAACAAGTGGGGATGGAATCTGGAAAACTTTGGATGGCGGTAACACATGGATTCATATTGAGAAACAATTTGGGGAAGAATTTCGTGAAGCGCGACGTGTAACGCGGATTGTTGTTGATCCAAAGGTGACAGATACGATTTACATTGTTTCCAAGTACGGGATTATAAAGTCTCCGGATAAAGGAGAGGCTTGGCAGGCTCTGGTTTTGCCCACACCACCGAGTAGCATAGACATTTCTTCATTTGCAATTGATCCGAATGATAATAAGAAAATGATTTACACCAGCCCTACTGCTGTGACGCTTTCGTCTGACGGGGGTGTTAGCTGGACTTCTAAAAAACTACCAACCACAAAGGCCGGCTCGTTTTTGCTCATAGATCCAAAAGACGGGAATATAATTTACTTGGGAACGCAGCCTCCCAAGAAGTGATTTCCTACAAATTCTGCACCTGTTATCCCAGATCCGTCTGTCATTGCGAGGAGCGCAGTAACGTGGCAATCTTTTGTCTGTCATCCCGGACTTGATCCGGGATCCATGTCTGAATGTCATTGCGAGCGACGTAGGAGCGCGGCAATCTTTGTTCTTTTCCAGGAAACCCCGCATGGAGGCCAACTAATCACGAGTAGTTGTTAGTAAGAAGCCGGAATGCGGGGATGAATGGACGACGAGCAAAACGAGTTTGCGCGAAGCGAAATTAATAAATGGAAACCCCGGGTGAAGCGGAGCGGAACCCGGGGAGGA
>JAHIUG010000128.1 GCA_018817245.1 Patescibacteria group bacterium
AAGACCAGTGAAAATACACTGGTCGCTTTTGAACGCGCTTTGAATCATGGCGTGCACGGCATTGAATTTGATTTACGAATTTCACGAGATCAAGTTCCGGTGGCAGTTCATGATGAGAACCTGCATCGTGTGGCAGGAGACGCCAGGCGTGTGCGCGATCTTACTGCGCGCGAGCTTCAAGCCGTTTTGCTGAGAGGCGAAGGTTGTATTCCAACGCTGAATGACATTACATCAACGGTTCCCTCCCCCATTCAATTTGATATTGAGGTAAAAGACAGCGACGCTCTGGAGCTATTGATTCGAAAATTGAAAACAAGTTCAAATTTACGCGAGCGCACCATTGTTTCATCTTTTGTGATCGAAGATTTGCTACATATCCGACAGGAGTTCCCTGAGATGAGGACAATTAATTTAAACATGTCTTGGCCTCTCTTCTTGAGGAAGAGAAAGTTTTTAAAATATTTAAAGCCCGCGGATTTGTGGGCCGTTGGTTTCCCAGGGCGCTCGTTAAACAAAAAACGCATTGATTGGTTACGCAATCGTGGGTTTAAAGTTGCAGCGTGGGATCATCAGCCGTTGAAGCGAGAAGCGCGCCGTATTGCCAGGTTAAATCCGGATATTGCAATAGTTTTTAAAATCGAGGCTCTAAAAAAGCCAATCTCTTGACAGCTATCATTATTTTGATTATACTTTCGTCCTGTTCCTTAAATTTTGCTTCAGTCAAACCAAAACGACGCCAAGCGTCACAGCTCCATCTTTATAAGATGGGTGGATCGAAGAGAAACATGCAGAGTAACACGACCGACAAGAGCATCAAGATCCAGGATCGCAAAGTGGGCATCGACGATTTCGTGACCTGGGTCACGCGCAACAAGGGAGAGGTGAGCGCGCCATTGCTGGCGAAGGTGGAGATCAACATCGGTACGAGGGAGGTGATCCTCGGCGTGGTCACGGGAGGTGGTTTCGATGTCAGGACCAAGCAGCAGTTGGACGTGCCGTTCGGCGAGTGCTCGGATTTCGTTACGGAGCTAGTCATTGTTCCGGGCGAGTTCCGTTTTTTCATGGGCACGCCAGGGCTGTTCACACAGGCCACGGGTGATACGTTCACCTCGATGGATCTGGGAAAGCTCATCAACGGACTCGCGCTCATTCGCGGCAAGGACAAAAAGTCCGTGTCTGACATCTACTTGGTCGGTCCGCAGATCGACGCGCAACTCATCCAGTACGTACAGATGCCGACCGGCGAGATCTTCTATCTCAGCCGACCGGGACAGCGTGGAATCACCAACGTTCGCTTCGTGGGCGGCAAGGATTTCAACGTTTTGATTGGGACGACTGTGAATGAACAAGGCATTCCGCTTGCCATACGCATGTTTCCTCTTCATCGCATCTTGAGCGAGGAGAGGTCGGTTCTCATCCCCGACAACTGGAACAACACCATCAAGCCGTCGGAAGGGCGCAGCATTGTGCGCATGGGTCGTTCCCAGATCATCAAGGGCACGGACGACAAGCCCGTGATCCGAACAGTGGTTCACCTCGAGGGACCGCAGAACACGTATTACGAGTGTGTGCTCACGTTGACCATGGACGATCGGCGGCACTACACGCCAACCTGGGGTCAGGAGTACAGGATCGAGGGGACACGGATTCCCATCGGTTCGGTCATCGGCTACAATGGCATTTTCATCAGCGCCGTGCCTGACAAGAACATGGCTCACGTGCTGCTCGAGACGCTCAAGAGCGCGAGCCCCATGGCGCGGGAGTACCTGCGTACCTACAGCATCTGACCACAGCATCGAGATCGACTGAAGCAAAACCCAACCCTCGCGGGAGCGGCCAATGCCAAAAGTGTTCACAACCAAAAACGCAACACTGTGACTAGCGTCGCTCCACGTATTGCCCCCGATACAATTCATCGGGGGCTTTTTATTTGGCAGTAGCATCCTTTGACTTTTGACTTTTAAATACGTACCGTATGGCTATGCCTAACCTCAAACAAAAAGAAACAGCTCTTATCATTGACGCTAATTCGCTTATACATCGCGCATGGCATGCTTTGCCGCCACTAACCACACCTGATGGCAAACTTGTTAATGCTGTATACGGATTTACATCTGTGCTTTTGAAAATTTTAGCAAGCGAACGCCCTACTTATTTGGCTGTATGCTGGGATACTAAAGAGCCCACTTATAGACACAAAGCCAAGCCTGAATACAAGGCGCATCGCGAAGAGCAGCCGGATGATTTTTATGAGCAGTTTCCAATTGCAAAAGAAGTTGTAAAAGTATTTGGCGGAACCAATGTTGAACTGCCCGGTTATGAGGCTGATGATTTGCTCGCAACTTTTGGTATAGGTTTTATAAATAAAAATGTACAGGTTACATTACTCACCAGCGATAAGGACATGTTGCAAGTTATTCGTCCCGGTGTGGATGTTATAGCTTTTAAAAAAGGTGTGAGTGAAACCACTAAATACGACGAAGAAACTTTGAAAGAAGTAACCGGGCTTACACCGGATCAGCAAGCTTATTACAAAGCATTACGTGGTGATTCGTCAGACAATTTAAAAGGGGTACCGGGCATTGGAGAGAAAACAGCGACAGATCTGCTCATAAAATACAAAGATCTGGAAGGAGTTTTTAAAGCCGCACACGATGAAAAGAGCGACCTCTCCCCTTCTCAGCGCCGCAAGTTAGTAGAAGGAGAACAAGAAGCGCGCGATACTTTGCCAATTGTTCGTTTGGACGAGAATGCTCCGGTAAAAGAAAAGCTTTCAGATCTCAAACGTCGCAAAGTTGATGAAGAGGAGATGCGAAAACTGTTCACTGCTTTGGGCTTTAAAACGCTTCTTGTTCGCGCAATGGGTTCGGATAAAAATAAGACACAAGAGCAACCAAAAACTCAAAAAAAAGCGCGCTTATCTACTGAACATCTGATCTCTCCAACAGCAAAGGATATAAAATCTTTTTTTGAGATTGTGGGCAGCGAAGGTAAGCTGGTTGTGTCTTTGCCTCAAAAAGAACAGCAGTCGTTGTTTAATCTTGAGCCTGCTATTGCTCTTGGCTCGGATATGATTTCGCTCCTCATTTCATCAGAACTGCTTAAAGAAAAAGACGTCGCTACTCTGCTTGGTTTGGCGCTCGCAAATCCTGAAATCAACAAGAGCGGTCATGGGTTAAAGAGCGTATGGCATTGGGCGCGTGCTCACAAGTTTGATTTAAAAGGAATTGATTTTGATACTGAGATGGCATCCTACATTTTGTCCGGTGGTGAGGGCGGACATGATTTGGCTTTGCTTGCCGCAGCGCACATAGACACGACGCTACCTGATACGGATGAGCGGCCGTTATTTGAAATCGATGCCATTCGCCGGTTGCGTGATTTATTTACAGCTCAGCTTAAAGAGCAAAAATTAGACACTGTGATTGAGCGTTTTGAAACGCCGCTTATTTCGATTTTAGCTAAGATGGAGGGGCGCGGCATTTTAATAAATCGCGATTATTTTAAGAAGCTCACAGGTGAATTTCAAAAAGAGAACGATCGATTGGAGCGAGAAATGGAAGAGTTGGCCGGCGAGTCGTTTAATCCGGCGTCACCTCAGCAGTTGGCACACATTCTGTTCGAGGTTTTAGAGCTGCCAACCAAAGGAATCAAAAAAGGAAAGACCGGATACTCTACTGCTGCGCCTGAGTTGGCCAAGCTCGAAGGCAAGCACCCCATTATTTCCAAGGTCAGTGATTATCGAGAGATTGCCAAACTACTTTCAACATATGTTGAATCGATTCCGGCGTTGGCTGACAAGAATGATCGTGTGCATACCACATTCAATCAGGCTTTAACCGCAACCGGTCGTTTGTCTTCTGCAAATCCAAATCTGCAGAATATTCCTGTTCGTACAGAGCTAGGGCGCAAGATTCGGCGCGGCTTTATCGCACCAAAAGGATACAGTTTGCTGGCGTGTGATTATTC
>JAHIUG010000129.1 GCA_018817245.1 Patescibacteria group bacterium
ATACGGATATCATCCTGAAGATTTAAAATCAGGAAATGTAAAAGGTTTAAAGGGAAAATGGGCAAGCTGGAAGTTTCGAATTAAAGATAGGTTAGCTCATGTTGCAGGTATCTCATCTCAATATGATCAATATCGACAGGCTTTAACCCTAACCCCACCAAGCTTGGAATTGAAACGAAAAGAAGAGGTAATGGATGTCGAAGATGATGAATTTGAAGTAGTGGAAGAAACACGCAATATTCCAACGCCGCCAGCGCATCTTCAAAAAGAATATGTGCTCGAATCGCCAATGACCATAACGCAAGCCCAACGGTATATTCCGCAAGCAGATAAACTCTGGGAACTAGCAAATAAAAAAGTAACGGAAAAACCAGCTGCAGCGGTCGAAATTATGAAAGTAGGCGAACGTGATCTGCGACATAATGACGCTGCCACCACATACGTGTTGGCCGTGGCCAAATATATTCGCGCTCTTGAGCAGACTGATGACGACAAAACATTACTCAAGCTCAGAAAAACTGTGGATAATTTCAGCAACAAACTCGGGCTTGAAGGAAATTCCGAGATCCAAAAACTGATGACACGCCGACCAAAAACTAGAGAAGTAACTAGAAATGTAAGAAGTCGTCAGGCTGTAGTCAAACAACGTGAGCGCCGCTGGAGATTTTAAATCCGAACATAGAAATCAAAAGAACCGGTTTACACGGTTCTTTTTGGTTGTTCAAACGCTATGCGCGCTCTTCAATTTGTTTTAAAGTTTTTTCTATAAACTCATCTTTGCTCAAACTCTCCTGCTCTTTGACACCATAACGTCGCACAGACAAAGCTTCGCCGCTTGCTTCTTTATCTCCAACAACAAGCATGGCCGGAACTTTAAAGTGCTCAGCATTACGAATCTTTTTGCTTACTGATTCAGATGTTGTATCAACTTCAACGCGAATCCCCTTTTCCAGCATTTCAGCAGCTAGCCCTTCAGCAAACTCATTATGCCGATCTGCTACTGGCAAAATACGAACCTGTTCAGGCGCTAGCCATAAAGGAAACGCTCCTGAGTAATGCTCTATCAAAATCGCGATAAAACGCTCAACTGAACCCAAGATGGCTTGGTGTAACATAACTGGGCGTCTTTTCTCACCATCTGCATCAACATATTCAAGTTCAAATCTTTCAGGCATGTTGAAATCCAGCTGAATAGTTGCGAGTTGCCATTCTCGTCCAATAGCATCTTTAGCTATAAAGTCGATCTTAGGTCCGTAAAACGCAGCCTCACCCGGGTCTTCTTTAAACTCAAGCCCTATTTCCTGCAAAATCTCGCGCAATGTTCCTTCTGACTTTTCCCAAACTAACTTATCCCCAAGATACTTTTCCGGATGATTTGGATCAGATAAAGAAAGATGAAGTTCAAGCGGCATTTCAAACTTAGCGTAAAAATTCTTAATAATATCGTATAACTTTTTTGCCTCATCTCTCACCTGTTCCAATGTACAGAAGACATGCGCATCATCTTGCGTTATTGACCGAACGCGCGAAAGACCTTGGAGTTGTCCGGTATTTTCATCTCTATAAACCTTAGTAACTTCTGAGTAGCGAATTGGAAGATCGCGATATGACCTAGGACGGCCAGCAAAAATCTGTGTGTGATGCGGACAGTTCATTGGTTTGAGGACAAACTCCTCCTTTGTCTTTTCGCTTGAAACATGAAAGATATCATCGCTAAATTTATCCCAGTGGCCACTAGTCTTATACAAATCCGACTTTGCCATATGAGGAATATCAACTCTTGAATATCCATGCTTATTCATGAGAGACCATACGAAATTTTCAAGCTCGCGCCGCAAAATCGTTCCTCTGGGCGTGAACAATGGTAACCCGGAACCAACGAGCGGCGAGAAAGTAAAGAGATCAAGTTCCTTTCCAAGCTTGCGATGGTCACGCTTTTCAGCCTCTTCCAGCATTTTAAGATGTTTATACAAATCATCCTTAGTTTCAAAACTCACTCCGTAGATGCGCTGTAGCTGTGGATTTTCCACATTACCTCTCCAGTATGCACCAGCAACTTTTGTAAGCTTAAACTTGCCAATTTGAGACGCTCGCTCCACATGAGGTCCGCGACACAGATCTACAAATGAACCTGTGCGGTAGATTGAAGCAATGTTTGAATTTTCACCGTCGAACTCGCTCTGTTCTTCTTGTGATAACCGGGTTGTTCCTTTTTCTTTCAAATCACTAAGAAGCTCAACTTTATAAATTTGCCCAAGCTCTTCAAACATGGAGATTGCCTGATCAATTGAAATTTCTTCGCGCTTAAATTCCAAATCCTCGCGAACTATACGCTGCATTTCCTCTTCAATTGCTGCTACGTCTTCTGGGGTCACAGGCCTCCCAATATTAATATCATAATAAAAGCCAAAATCAATAACCGGCCCAACACCAAACTTAGCTTTGGGAAACAGCCTATGAATTGCTGCAGCCATTACATGAGCAGCGCTGTGACGCTTGATTTCAATTGAATTTTCCATAAGTGGTCTACTAAAGTACAAATATTAAACGAATATACGAATATACACAAATTATCGATCAGTCCTCCCCTTAGTTTTTCTCATTACTGTCATTTCGACCGGAGCCCGCCATAGTCTAAGAAGCGGGGGTAGTGGAGAAAACTTTCCATCTGTCATTTCGACCGGAGCGGAGAAATCTTTTAGAAAGATCTCTCGGCTACGCTCGAGATGACAGACATTTGTCATTTCGACCGGAGCCCGCCATAGTCTAAGAAGCGGGGGTAGCGGAGAAATCTTTCCATCTGTCATTTCGACCGGAGCGGAGAAATCTTTTAGAAAGATCTCTCGGCTACGCTCGAGATGACAGACATTTGTCATTTCGACCGGAGCCCGCCATAGTCTAAGAAGCGGGG
>JAHIUG010000011.1 GCA_018817245.1 Patescibacteria group bacterium
CGGAGAAATCTTTCCATCTGTCATTTCGACCGGAGCGGAGAAATCTTTCCATCTGTCATTTCGACCGGAGCGGAGAAATCTTTCCATCTGTCATTTCGACCGGAGCGGAGAAATCTTTCTAAAAAGATCTCTCTGCGTTGCTCGAGATGACGGGTGCAAAAGATCTCTCCGTTACGCTTCGCCCCGAAAGCTTTCGGGGCTACGTTTCAGTCGAGATGACAGATCATTTTGTTCTCTTGATCTCTTGATCTGCGGCTTTTCCTCCAAACTTCGATGTTTATGTTTGGCAGCTAATCTTAGAGCGCGGTTTAATATCTTGTCTAAATTTCTGTAACCGGAAATCTGACGAGCGCGCGAAGGACTGAACCAATCCGCTTTTTCAATCCCCTCAATTCCTGGCAACTTTTCTACAGTCTCTGGCGGAACTTCAAATAAAAATAAATAGACTGTCTTTTCTATCAAAGTTTTGCCGCGCTTAAACTTAAACATGGTTCGCCCGAGCGGTGAAACGTAATGTAGTCCGGAAAGGCCCGTTTCTTCTTCAATCTCACGAACAGCGGTTTGCGCCAACGTCTCGCCCGCTTCCTGATGTCCTTTAGGAAAGGTCCACTTCCCAAACGGATCTTGGATAAAGAAAAACTCCACGAGTGATCCGCGCTTTCGATAAATAATTCCTCCGGCTGAAAGCTCCTTACGGAAGTGTTGACGTTGACGCTTTACCTGTGAGGATTTCGACTGCTTTGTCGAGTTGGGGGTCTCTTTCTTCTGCATAATCTTCTTCTGTCATGTCTACAAAAATATCCGGATCAATTCCGATTTCATTGATAAACCTCTCCTTTGGGGTTAACCATTCAGCCACTGTGATTTTAACAGCTGTGCCATTTACCAATTCCGAATAATCCTGAACAGAACCCTTGCCAAAAGTTTTCTTGCCAACCAATGTAGCAATCTCATAATCCTGTAAAGCGCCTGCCACAATTTCAGAAGCTGACGCAGATCCTTCATTTACCAAAACCACAGTCGGCATATCTTTTAAGCGGCCTTTGCCTGTACCGTGATACTCATCAAATTTCTCGCCCCTTCTCCTCTCAATAACAACCAAATCATCACCAACCCACTCACCGGCAACAGCGGTAGCGCGATCCAAATATCCCCCCGGATTGTTTCTCAAATCCAGAATCACACCCTTTGTATCTTTGGCAAGCGCCTGATCCACTGCTTTGGAAAATTCTTTTGTGGTGTCTGAATTAAAATGCGTGATCTCAATTACTGCGATGTTGTCATCTAATAATTCCGTATTTACGCTTGGCACAACAATGGTGTCACGTACGATCGCAACCTCCATCTGCGATGCTTCACGTTTTTCCTTGCCGTCATCACCTTTCGTAATCTTGATCCTGCCAATGCTCAAAACCACTGTAGTTCCTTTTTTGCCCCTAATAAGACTAACCGCCTCATCTGTTGACATTCCCTCTGTAGAAGTGGCTCCAATCATCAAAATCGCGTCTCCAGACAACAATCCGGATCTCGCAGCTGGCGTATTTGCCAAAGGTGCGATAATCATTAGCTGTTCATTTTTAATACCAATTTCAGCTCCGATTCCCTCAAATTTTCCGTCTAAAGCCTGACTGAACTCTTTTGCAATTGCCGGCTCAAAAAACACCGTATATGGATCTCCTGCAGCCCTCGTAAGACCGGCCATGGCTCCGTATAACAAAGTCTCCTCATCTAGCGGTTGTTTGTAAAATCTGGTATTAAGAATATCCCACAGCTCCCAAAACTGCTTAAAATCAATTGTCTCAACAAGATCAGCGGGCGGCTGGCTCCCTATGCCCCTAACCTTGACAATTGGCGCAGTTGTGGTTGTCTGTAAGCCATTGGCCGCTATGTTCGTTCGCTCTGCTCGAACGCCTAAACCATAAGCTCCCATGGCGACTATAATTAAAACAACTATCCAAAAAGGAGTTGATAAATTCCTCTGCGGACGCGGGTCCGTTTCATCTAACATGAATGGAATTGTAAATCTTTAAACACTTCAGGTCAATCTAAAATCCGAATGCTGTATACTTAAGTACATAGCACGTAACACATAGCACATAGCACATAACATATTGATCCTATTTAAAAAATGATACGTGTTACGTGATACGTGCCCCGTGAACTTATATGCAAACCCCTCCATTCCACAGAAGAATATTACCATGGATTTTTATCATTGTATTTTTAGTCGCTGCCCCGGCCTTAGTTTTTTACACAGCTGGTTATCGTTGGAATCCCAAAAAGGATAAGGTGGAGCGACAAGGTACTCTGATTCTAGACTCTATACCAAACAACGCTCGCATATCTTTAAACGGAAATCCACTGAGTAAAACCACCCCGCTTACTTTGCAGAACGTTTCCCCTGGTCGCTATGTAATTCGTTTTGATAAAGACGGTTATCATCCCTGGCAAAAACAATTGGATGTTCAGTCGGAATATGTAACCTTCGCTAATGACATTCGTCTTTGGAAACAAGCGGAACCACAGCTCACAAATCTTGGTGCGGCAACGCTCTTGGAAGCTTCACCGGATCAGCGATACATCGCGTTCATAAACACAAGCGGAACTAATTCCACTCTTAAGATTTGGGACGCAGAGCGTAACCAGATCCGTTCCACTGTCATTTCGACCGAAGCGGAGAAATCTCGTCCGAACATAGATCTCTCGGCTACGCTCGAGATGACAGATGTTAGAATTCTCTGGGCTGAAAACTCGCGTTCATTTGTGATCGAAAACCTTTTACCAAACGAATCATGGCGAGTTGATGTCGATAATTTAGAGATTGAACATCTGAGTCAGGAAAAAGAAAACGACAATTTAACAATCCTACACACCCCGGGCACTGAAGATCTTGTTCTATTTACAAAACAAGATCCGGACAGATGGATTGTTCTACCGCCGGGTGACTGGACTTTTTATAATGAAATCCAAAGCGGCGTGATATTGAGGAGCGGATCAGACTGGATAAGTTTAGACCCAAAATCCGACAGCCCCACAATTCATAAAGCTCAGGGAGATGCTTTGCGTTTATTCGGACGTAGCGGACAAGGGAGATATTTGTTGAAGAAGGACGGCGAAATTTGGATCTGGGATCCCACTGAACAGCCTGAGCTTATTTTGCGTGACAGTAAACCGCTATCCGAGGTTACTTGGTACTCGTCCGGAAAAGACGTGATTTTAGCTACGGAGCAGTCTGTTTCCATGCTGAACTTGGATCCGCGTGATGGTCGAATCAGAACCGAGCTCGCGAATTTTGATCGCGTCTATGATATCGCGCTAATCAACAAAAAAATCTACATCGCAGGTGAAAAAGATGCTCAAAACGGAATTTGGAGCTTGGAGATAGAATAAATTAGTTTGTAGTATTGTCATCCTGAGCGCAGCCGAAGGATCTTTATATTTGTCATCTCGACCAACGCGGAGAGATCTTTTGCACCTGTCATCTCGACCAACGCGGAGAGATCTTTATGAAAGATTGCCGCGTCGCTACACTCCTCGCAATGACAGAACTAAAAGATTGCCGCGCTTTGCTCGCAATGACAAATGTCTGTCATCTCGACTGGAGCGAAGCGTAACGGAGAGATCTTTCTAAGAGATTTCTCCGCTACGATCGAAATGACAGATAGAAACACTACTCACTACAAACTAACCCTTCCCAGCCATGTTCTTGGCTTTTAGATATGTCACGAGCGCAGCAAAAGCGTTTGCTTCAACCGGCTCAAGTGAATCTTTTGCCAGTTCAAAAACTTTTTCCAATCGATCAAGTGCAGCAACAGCATCCTTCTTTTCTGCGCGCTTAAAACGTTTTACAAAATCCTCAACCAAACTAAACAGCTGTGTACCGGCTGCTTTTTGTTCACCTTCTTTAGGAGCTAAGCTGCGGCGACTGAGCAGATATTCCTCCATCATTTTCTTCAACTCAATATCCTGCTGACCCGGTTTATCCATCTTAGAGATTCCGCCATACCAATACACATTCAAAGCTTCTGAAAGCATTTCCACATGGTTACTCTTAACTTGATGCGTGAGAATTACGTTTAAGACGCGCTCTAGCTTTCCATTTTCAAGTTGTAGGATTGCGTCAGCATCTCCTCCTTTAATAATCTCCATCATTTCCTTCATATCTTCTTCTGCGTTCTCAATCAACTCTTTAACAGCTTCTTCTGCTTTTTGTTCGCGTTCTTCCAAAGTTGGCAAACTCATGTCGCCAATCCTTACATCACTGCTAGATGGAGTACCGTCAACTATGATTGCTCGATTCTGCCCAAATTGATCTGGCCAGACAACAAAAGATGTGGCATGAAGATGTTTAACGCGCGCTGTCTTTCCATTAACTGCAAGTCCGTTCGTTACACCAGCTAGGAATCCTGCGCGACGAAGAATAGCGCTTGTTATCTCTGCAAAGTCAGCGCAAACACCTGCGAACTTTCTTCCTTGGAATTCTTCCGCTTTTTTAGGATCTCGCGCTCTGAGCTCTTCCAATCTCATCTCACCAATCATCATGCGCTCCTCAATGTTTTTTCCGCGCTTTAAACCGTTCACTTCTTGGTTATCAACATCATAGAATCCTGATGAGCGTACGTAACTCTCAATTGCCATAACTTTCTTAGCAGGAGATAACTTTGTGAATTCTTTGGAAGTTAAAAATGCATCAACTTCTTCTGGTAGATTAGCGAGCTTTTGTGTTAGATCAGGACCGTGACTTCTTGTGAAACCAAGCTTAAACTTTTCATATTCTTGATCATCTATCTTTGCCATTGGCTCACTTCCAGCGCCCATTTTAAGTGTATATAAAATTTGTTCCACTTTTGGTACTTTGCGAACCATTGATTCACCAAGACTGTTTGTTTCTGGTTTGAGCTGGATTTCTTTATTTGCTTTAGTCACCCCCTTCACGCGTTCCGGAACAAGATCGGCATCAAGTGGTTTCGGAAGCATGACATCACTACCTGCTCTAACATTTGAAATGGTTGCTGTATTTTCGAACACAGGCCCAAGAGGTTTTGATCTAAGTGGAATGTAGCTCTTTGTCCAACGAGCAGCTTTTGCATCATATGATCCATACATTCCTGTTACTACAAGTTCATTCACATCTTTACGAAATTCCATGACTGGGGTTCTATCATTTATCTGTTCAGCTCCTCCGCCCATCATTTCTGAAATATTGCTGCTGGAAAAGAATTGTTCAGGAGAAAATTGAGCAGGTTCTTCATTCCCTCCGCGCAAGAAACTAAATAGTCCTCCACGCTCTTTCATCTTATTAGCGCGATAATATGCTTGTGGAAACATTTTGGAGATTAAACGATCTGACAAAATGGATGGAGCTCTATCACTACGTGCGCTCATTTTTTCCAAAAATGATTCTGGCACTTCCTGCAATATTCGATTAAACATTGAAGCAACAAAAGATGAAGTTTCAAGTCTTTCTTTCTTTGATTCTTCCTTTTCCAACTCTCTCATATGCTCTCGCACCTCATCCTTTTCCGGATCATGCACTATGTTCAATAAATCTAGCTTTTCTTGGGCTTGCTCGGTGACATCAGCCTCAGATCCGGATACGTCGATGAAGACTATTTTAGATTCACTGTTTACCTCTGTTTTAAATGCTAACTTTCCATCAACAAATCTTGGATATTTAAATACATCATAGTCATCACCAAATCGATCTCCGTTTAGATTCGCAAAAAACTGTTTTTCCCCTATTTCAACAACGAAATAAAGCTGATTATTTACGACAGCAAGCTCATAAATACCATCATAATCCGAATCTAACTCAAATTCCTCACCTTTTTCATTAACAATAAATCGTTTCGTAATACCCCGTCCCTCTTTATTTTCTATAGTTTTTGTTGCATAACAATAAATTTGACCATTAAAATAAACAGGTGATTTGACATCTTCATATCCTTCAAAGGATTTATCCCCTTTAAGATTAGTAATAAATGATTTTCCCTCTTTTATTGCTCCAAAAAATAACTCTCCATTAATATTAGCCGGCGTCCTCACTGAGTCATACTCTTTACCGATTCTGTTGCCACTTTCATCCAAAATGTAAGCACTTTCATCCAAAATGAAAGGTAGAGGTATATCTAGTGCCAAAAATTCAAAATATTTCTTTCCATTTACTTCAACAATACTACATGGATAAGGATTGCTTGCAAAAAATCTTTCACCCTTTAAGTTAGTGATAAACTTTTTACCATCTTTCTCGGCTGTAAAATATAGTTCTCCATTTACATCAAATGGTGTACTCGCACTATCATAATCCTTACTTATGACCTTACCCTGTTCGTTAATTATCACATATTTATCCTCTCCACCTACCTCAAAAAACAACTCACCACCAACACTAACTGCAGTAAAGAAGAGCCCATCCCAATTCGGTTTCATTTCCGTAACTTTCGGTTTTTTCTTTTCCTTACCCAAATCAATAGTCACCTTTTCCCAATTTCCATCTTTCTTTTTCCCAACAATAACCAACCGCCCGTTATCATTTAATGGTGGTTGCATTTCTACAAATTCCTCACCAAATTTTTCCTCTCTTGTA
>JAHIUG010000002.1 GCA_018817245.1 Patescibacteria group bacterium
CCAACGCGGAGAAATCTTTTAGAAAGATCTCTCCGTTTCGCTACGCTCCAGTCGAGATGACAGACTTTGTCATTTCGACCAACGCGGAGAAATCTTTTAGAAAGATCTCTCCGTTTCGCTACGCTCCAGTCGAGATGACAGGTATGAAGGATTGCTTCGCTGCACTCGCAATGACAAATATGAGTTACTTCTTTAAATTTGAAATGAAACGGCGAATCTTTTTTGAGGCCGGCAAGTCAAAGAATTCCTGCTCAGTCACCCATTTGAAATCATCGTGTTCACAGCTTAATTTAACGCAGTCGGAACAGAGATCGCACTTGTAACAAATGGTGACCCAGAACTTGCCAACGCGGTTTATGTGCGACTCCACATCAAACGGGCAAACATTGTTTACCTCAAGACAAGTTTCCTCCTTTATCTCGCGCGCGATTCCGGTGGTCGCATCTTCTCCAAAGTCCAAACCACCTCCGGGCAAATCCCACATATTCGGATTTGACGGCGCGTCGGACGTGCGATGAATTATTAAAAACTTTCCCTCAGGATTGAGGATCACAGCTTTTTGCGAAATACCTGTTATGTCCATACTTAATTTTTACACCTACGTTGACGTTTTATCAATCCACTGTTCTATCAGCTGTTTAAGATCTGCTTGATTTTGTGGAGCTCTAAAATTATGACCGGCTCCTTTTATAATATGCATCTCCTTTTGACCTTGTAGCGCATCAAACAATATTTTTTGATTTTTTGGTGGAATACCTCTATCAAATTCTCCGGCAATTAAAAGCGCAGGCATATTTAGTTTATCAACAACACTCATTAGATCGTACTTAAAAAGATCTTTCATAAATTCCCAGTTCAATTTGCTAACAATGCCTGGTTTAGATTTACTCTCTTTAATTTTAAACCCAAGTTTTTCCCATTTCTTGGCAATGTCATCGCCTAAAATCTCTAAATTAAGCTTTCCAGATACAACAGTGGAAACAGGAATAAGACCAGTAACCTTTTTCGAATTCTCAGACGCATATAATGAGACACACAGCCCACCCAAACTATGACCAACGAGATAAAATGGCTCTTTGTACCACTCCATATCTTTTGCCCACTTTATAACATCCTCTAAATCTTCCAAATATTGTGTAGTTGTTGCATCCATTAAATTTCCGTCGCTTTCTCCAAAAGTATTTGTAGTATCAAATCTTACGACTGTGATTCCTTTCTCAATAAATGCATCGGCCATGGCCTGGATGTGCGGCTGCTCTTTAAAGCCAGCCAAGCCGTGCATTATGACAGCCAAGCCTTTCGAACTCGGGACCTCGTCTACAAGAACGGCGAGCGTCTGATCTTTGCGATTTTTTATCTTAAGTTTTTCCATGAGATGACCATACCTGCTTAAGAAGATTAATTCAAATTCTTCTTGTCATCCTGAGCGTAGCGCAGCGTAGCCGAAGGATCTGGCCCCATACTTCTTAGCGGCTAGATCCTTCAGCTCCGTTCTCTCGTTTCACTCATTTACTCCGTTCAGGATAACAGAATCAAAACTAACACTTGGAACAAGGTACCCAGTATAATCCTTTGTTTAAATTGCATAGTCAGCGTTGACAATCTATAATTTTCATATTATTATCCGCACCGTATTCGGGGATCGTCTAATGGTAGGACACTTGGTTCTGGTCCAAGGAATCGGGGTTCGAGCCCCTGTCCCCGAACCAAAGAATACGCGTTGCCATCTGGTAGCGCGTTTTCTATTTGTACTACTACAAAAATGATACGACCGTAACAGTTGTGTAGTAGCAGTTTATGTTTTTTGCTAATTTTAGTTACGAATTCCAATTATAAATTCGAACCTTCATCCACCACCTGTCCGCCAAAAGTGTTCAGGATATTTGAAACCATATCTTTACTTCGCACTTCTTTGCGCTCTTCGTCCTGGCCAACAGAACCTTCGATATACAAATTAGGAACTTCTAATAATCTGCGCAGCGACTCCTCAAGAAGTTGTTTATTTTTTACATCATTAATTATTTTGTCTTTGTGAAAAGGATATTGAAATCTTATTATTACTTTTTCGCCATCAACCCTGTCCGGACTGCTTGGTTTTAAAACCATTAGCAAAGATGGATGCCTATCCGCGATTTCTCGAATCATAATTGGCCACTTACCATGAACTTGATCTAGTGAAAGACTCGGCTCTACGTCCGACGTCTGAGATACGGAATCAATATTCGAACTTTGAATTTCAGGTTCCGGATTTCCCGATTCTGGATTTTGAATTTGGTTTGAAGTTGGTAATTGAGAATTGGAAATTGATCCGGTTATATTTTTGTCGGAGTTGGGAAGTAAATTCAAGGTTACCGCAGTGACAGCCAGTTCAAGCGCGAAACGAGGATCGATCCCCTGTTTTACATCTCTCCTGCGTTCCATGAATAAAAGTGCCATATCACCGAGCTCTGCCGGAGAATAGCGACCAACTAGCGCAGCTAATCCTTTTTCTCCTTCGTCTCCTTGCGCTAACTTTTCAGAATATTTCATATCATCAGAAGCGATAAGCAGGTGACGCACAGCCTGTATTAAATCATTAAATACCGTGAGTAGTGGCACTCCTTGATCTTCCAACTTGCCTACTTCCGCTAATGATTTGCTTAAAGATTTGTCTGCGCAAACTTCAAGTAACTTTGCCGCAATCGGCAGACGTGAGATCGGAATGACTAGCGAGGCTACTTCTTGAGTAATCTTTTTCTCACCCAAAACAAGTAATTGATCCAATAAAGTTTCCGCATCGCGAGCGCATCCTTCAGCGTGCTTAACAATAGAACGAACAACTTCATCATCAAGTACCGCGCCTTCTTTTTTAGCGAGATCATTAATTCTTGCAGCTAATTTTTCTTCCGGAATTCTTTTAAAATCAAAACGCTGACAGCGCGACACGATTGTCACAGGTACTTTGTGCAGTTCAGTTGTTGCGAGAATAAAAACTGCGTACGCCGGTGGTTCTTCCAAAGTTTTAAGTAAAGCATTCCACGCGGAAGTGGAAAGCATGTGAGCCTCATCTAAAATGTAAACTTTAAATTTAAAATGAGATGGCGCAAAGCGAACGTGTTCAACAATTGACTCGCGCACATTGTCCACGCCAGTATTGGAAGCTGCATCCATTTCTATGATATCCAAAGCACGACCTTCGTTAATCACTTTGCACGCGTCACAGGAGTTACACGGTTCTCCATCTTTCAAGTTAAGACAATTGAGAGCTTTGCTGAAAATGCGCGCTGTTGTGGTTTTGCCTATACCGCGCGGACCGGAAAAAATGTATGCGTGACCGATTTTATCAGATGCAATCTCTTTTCGCAGCGTTTCTTTAATTGATTCCTGCCCCGTAATTTCTGAGAAATTCTGAGGCCGGTAGCGACGACTTATAGACATATAAACGAGAGCTTATCACAAGGGTCACGAAATTACGAAAGAGCATGAAAATAACAAAAATGTCATCTCGACCGACCATGGCGGGGTTCGGTCGAAATGACAAATGTCTGTCATCTCGACTGAAGCGTAGGAATGTAATCAGACGTACCGAAGCGTAACGGAGAGATCTTTCTGAAAGATTTCCCTGCCTGCCGGCAGGCAGGTCCGCTCCGGTCGAAATGACAGAGTCCTCGTATTTTTGTAGACCTCTTATCCCTGTTTGATTACGTTTTCAACTGCAGCCCATTTGGATGGCGCTGATTTTGGTATTAAAACAACTACATTGTCACCTGACTGTCCTTTAAAGTATGAAACCGAAGCCGGCAATATGCTGTACTTTTTTCCCTCTGCAATCACGCGCCACTCTTGCGTGTTTTCGTCTTCCATTAAAAGTCCTACAATTCTTTCTCGTTCAATCGGACCGATTTGTTTAAATAAAAATCCGCCATTTGGCTGGATCGTTAATTTTAATATATCTCCTTCCACTAATTTTGATTTTGACGCGTAGTTTTGCGGAACCAAATATCTTTTGCCATCAGATCCGATCATTTGTTCTCCGTCAAAAACACCCTCGACAATTCTTCCGTCACGAGCCGGCGCAATTGTTTCGTTGCTTATTGAGGCTCGTTTTCTCATGACTTCTTCAAAATCAGCGGATTCAGCATCACTTACCAGCAAGTTTTCCAAATTATCCAGTTCATCCTTTAAGTTAGCAATCAATTTTTTAGCTAAAATAAACCTCGTCTCAACTGCGTTGATCGCTGTTTTATCTGTTTTTTTGTCGTTTTTGTTTTCAGGCATGGTTTTTCCCAACCCACCCAAAGGCGTTTTGTTATACAAACATGTTAGCACAAGAGCACAAGAGCGCAAGAGTAACCGAGTTCCGCAGCTCAGTTAATAAACTCGCTCATCCATCTGGTTAGATTTAGAATATTTTATTTGCGACAGCGAGGACTGTTTGAGCACTTATTAGATCACGACAGTCGAGTTCCGCAGCCAGCAAATGAAATATTCTAAATCTAACCAAACCCCTCTTCCTCCATCAAATTTTCTATTTTAGATGAGCGCTCTTTAATCTCAGCCTCAATAAGTTCTCTCTTGCGGCCATGTTTAAATCGCGAAAGCTCCTTAATCATTTCAGGTAATTCCTTATCTTCTCCGGCGAAAACTCGATACGGTTGCATATTGAACGGACGCGTGGCCGTGTTATCAATTAAAATCTTTGAGTTGCACGTGTAAGCTTCAACATTCACGAGATCATACTCTCCAAACACCGGAGTAAATTCCTTGACCAAAAATTCAGCATCATCCGGCCCCACACGAAAAGCCGCCATGCTTCCCACGTTACCGAAGATCGCGTCTCTCACAAGTTCATCACCCTTTAGTTGTCCGATAAACTGGTGAGCAATCGTAAGGTTTAAGCCGTATTTTCGAGCCTCTGATAAAATCGCTGAAATCGAATCAGTCAAGAAATTTTGAAACTCGTCAATGTAAAGATAGAAATCTTTGCGTTTGGATGGATCCATGTCAGTACGAGATAAAGCAGCCATCAAAATTTTGCCAACTAAAACCATACCTATCAGATACGCGTTGAGATCACCAAGTTTACCTTTTGAAAGATTGAGAAGCAGGATCTTCCCCTCATCCATAACCTGCCTAACATTGAATGCGCTCTTTTGCTGACCGATAATCGGACGCATGATGTCATTAGAAATAAACGGTGTTAACTTTGAAGTAATGTAAGGCACCATGTTTTGCAGAGAAGCTTCACCACCGGCTTTTTGTGCTTCTTTTGTCCAAAAATCTTTTACCACCTCGGTTTTGCATTTGGATAATTTGTAGGCTCGAAATTCTTCATCTGCCAAAACTTTTGGAATTTCCATTAGTGTACTACCGGATTCAGGGTCATCCATGATTAGTTGCATGGCGTTGCGCATGTACTGCTCAAACATTGGGCCGCCGGTTGATTTAAGATCATATAACTTGTCAAAAATTTTGAGCATCTCGTTAATAACGAAAGTTTTTTGCTCAGGGTAATTCGGATCATACTCCATCATGTTTAAACCCATGGGTCGTTCCGTGTCAGCCGGATTGAAATAGATCACATCTTCTGCACGCTCACGAGGAACGAATCCCAGACAGTCTTCTGCAAAATCTCCGTGCGGATCAATCACACAAACGCCGCGTCCTTCTTCAATATCCTGTTTAACCAAACCTTTCATCATCTCCGTCTTACCTGAGCCTGACTTACCGATGATGTACATGTGCCGACGCCTGTCCTGAGGCTTCATGCGAATGACATAATCATGCCCGCGATATTCCGAATGCCCCAAAACAATACCTTCCTCCGGAATATTGGATGGAGGAAGCGCGCGCCTTGCTAAAAGCCAATTGATTTTAGGAGTCTCTGTTGTTGATAGCGGAAAATGGTACAACGATGCTAATTCCTCGGAATTCAAAACAATGCTGTGGTGCGAATCAAAATGTCTGTAAATGAAATGACGAATGAGCAAATTCTGCATTCGCGGCGCTGATTTGGAAAAAGAGTTTCCGTACTCGTAGATGTTGTACTGCCCGTATGCGCGAAGAATGTCATTCAAATAATTCTGCGCTTTGCTAGGATCAGAGGCTGAGACAATAATGCGAATATTAACTTCCAAACCGGCTTTTGATGCTTTTTCTTCCAAACCTTTTACCATTTCCTCTTCCATTGGTGATAATCGGTAAGGTTCGTCAGGCTTTTTCTCGTCCGGTTTGGTTTTAGCAAAGTCTTTTAGTTCTTTGCCGACTGATTTCGCAATGCCTGATCCCTTTACATCAGACAGCTTCTTGCCCTGCTGCATTGCGCGTGCGATTCGAAGCCCTTCTTTTCGCCAATCACTGTGTGCGCTCCTCACTACATATTGAATTACGGCTCCATCGTCACCAGTGATTTTCGCCAAAGCGTTTGTTATTGAATCCAACGGATCAGATTCCAACTTTGTATAAGTTTTAATTGGAAAAGCGTTATCACGTTTAAACTGCAAATAACTGCCCATCACAACTCCGGTAGCGCTAAACATATTGTAATCCGGTACCTCATCAATCTGCGCGTCAGAATATTGAGCGTGCACCTGCTCTTCAATAAAGTTTTTATATGTACGAGGCACAGACACATAAAATGAAACTTTATCTTTATGCGAAACAACTTCAAAAGAAAAAGTATCACTCCTTCCCAAAAGCCAGGCGACAATACCTTTTTCAGGTTTTAATGATCCAACAGTGGAAAAAATTGTCTCCATGACGGAAATCATCTCTTCTGTCTTCTGTTGTGTTTTTTCTCCTTCTTCCTTTTTTGATTCTTTTGGAACCCTTATTGAAAGCACAATGATATCAAAGGCGTTTTTAGCGCGGCCGCTTCTTTTGTAGGCGTGCTTAACGACAAATATAACCATTAACACAGAGGCCAGAATTCCAATAAGCACCAAAAACAAAATAAAAAACGGGCTGGTCAAAATTCCGGTAATATCAAAACCGGCTGAGACCGCCGTCTCGTCGAATGTTGCAAATTGGAAAACGTTAAACATCTGATTGATTATTTGTTTCTTCTTTTTTGGCTTCTACCAATTCCAGAATTCTGTCAGTCTTAATCTTTGCTTCCTGTTCCAGAAAAAAACGATTAACTTTAGGGATTGTCAGCAACCAGTTGCGCAATAAGCGAACAACTTTTGCAACCTGAAATTTGAATGTCCTGATCATCTCAGAAATTTCTTCCGCAGCTTGCTCACCTTTCACTCTAAATGCTTGCTTAGCGCTCAACGGTAGCTCCGCGTACAAAGTACCCATTCCTTCCTCCATTATTTCTTCAACTTTTATTTGAACTTCATCCTTTTCTTTTCTTTGCGGAGTAGATACGGAAGCGCCAGCAACACCGGAAGTCGCTTTTTCTGGAATTTCTTTATGCGGAAGAGGTTCCGAAAGTTCAGCCCTTGTTTCCGCCGGCAATTTTTCAAAAGCTTTATCATCAGCTTCCACTGATGTTTCTTCATGCTCTAATTCCACGCTTTCTGGCGCTTCAATTTTTGGCTGTTCAGCAATATCCGGCATTTGCACATTGTACCATATATGAAAAGCCGGTGGGCTGAAGACAAAGTGGGCAATCTGTCATCCTCGCGGATGCGGGGATCCGGTTCGGATGAGATCTCTCCGCTCCGTATTCGCTTCGGTCGAGATGACAGTTAGGTTAAAGCCCGAATCCCGAATTACGAACATCGAAATATGGTATAATATCTCCATGCCGTTTAAAAATAATTCACACATTAAAAGTGTAAAAATCGGCGAAGTCACTTGGACTCACGTTTCCAATATAACAAAAAAAGAAATTGACGCTTTAAAGCGGCATTTTGGTTTTGGATCAATTGATTTAAAAGAAGCGCTTCCTCCTTTGCAGCGACCAAAATTAGTTGCGCGCGACGGTTACTTATTCATGATCCTTCTATACCCGGTTTTTGATCGCAAGGACAAAACAATTCGTTCCTCAGAAGTCGACTTTTTTATTGATGCGGATAATCTCGTAACAATTAATTCCGACGGTTTGGCGCCGCTCATAACACTTTTTGAAAAGTGCCATAAGGCCGATAAGAAACAAAGAGATAGTGTTTGCAATGCGGGCGATGTGGCTCATTTGCTTTATAACTTATTAGAACAGCAACTTGAAGCTATTTTTCCAATGATCATTCATCTTGCTAATGATATTGATGAAATTGAAAGCAGGATGTTCCAAGAGTTTGAAAAGGATTTAATCCAAGAGCTGCTACGCGTAAAAACCAACATTGTTAATGTACGCAAAGCTATCCAAGGACATAAAACTGTAATTAGACAACTTATCAAAGAATCAGAGGGTCGTTTCCCTATTGATAAACTTGAAGCCTATTTCGAACGCTTGGTTGAACATACAAAAGAACTTTGGGACACATTAGAAAACCAAAAAGAAACAATCAATGCATTGCATGAGACAAATGTTTCACTTATCGACTTTCGTATTAACGAGATAATGAAGCGCTTACAAGTGTTTGCTGTGATTGTCTTCCCACTTACACTTTTAGCCGCCATATTCGGCATGAACACGCTCTACACACCTTTTGTAAATCATGAATATGGCTTTGCCATCATTGTCGGCCTCATGCTACTTGGTACAGTCGGAATGCTGATTTACTTTAAAATTAAAAGATGGCTTTAATCCCTTTGTCATCCCCGGCTTGACCCGCCTACCGGCAGGCAGGTCGGGGATCCATGTCCGAACGAAATATCTAGAACGCACGAAACTGCCAACTGGCGGTTTTTTTGTCATTGCGAGCCTGCCTGCCGGCAGGCAGGCGCAGCGCGGCAATCTTTAAATTTGTCATCTCGACCGCAGCGGAGAGATCTCCATTCAGACGAGATTTCTCCACTCCGTTATCACTCCGGTCGAAATGACAGACAGATTCGAACATTTCATATTGGATTCGCCTGCCTGCCGGTAGGCAAGTAATTTCGTAGACCCATTGACGAAATCCTCATTTTTTGCTAAACAAACAGCAACGTTCTTTCACAATAAGGAGGATAGAATGCACAACAAGAAAGATGCGGAAAAAGGAATCCGCTTTTTGACTGAGTTTAAGGATTACGCGGAACTGCTTGAAAGAGCCAGATTCGGCGACACGCCGTTTAAGACACGAAAAAGTTTCCAATATCCAAGTTGGTATGAGCTTCTTTTGGAGCGTGAATCAGACCCTTGTAAACTAGTCCATTGCGAGAACCGTTCTCTGATTCATGATAATTTTGGATCTGTATCTCGCGTATTGGATATTATTGCTCGTTTGCTGTTGTTTATTGGCTTCATTGGTGCCTTGCCTGCCATTTTCAGTTTTGTTTTGGGCTATCTAATTGCGGTCGATGCCGTTTCTTGGAATATTAATTCCAATCTACTTATTCCCCTGCCTCTTATTGTTTTTTCATTTCTGTTTGCAGGCCTCTATATTACTCGAGATCTGCGCTGGAAATTCCACAAAAAGGATGTGGATGAAGAACTTGAAAGAAGACTGCAACTTTATCCAGGCGCAGCTGTGTACAACTATGTGATTGGATATTTGGAAGATATTGAATGGTCTGTCATCGGTTACGGCATGTCTCCTCTTCGTGATATACAGGAAAGACTGGACAGTCAATTCAAGAAAATCAAAAAAGAAGAGAAGCAACTTGCACGGCGCATAAAGAAGGGAGCAGATGCCAATAAAAATGCTCTCAACGCAGCGTTGAATGCAGTACATACTCTCAAGATGAAGCTTGGTGCTATAAAAGCTCAAATAGATGGACAAACCAGTGGCATTGAAATCGTATATGACCACTATAAAGAGCAGATCAAGGATATCAAAGTCCGAATCGATGATTTGACTGCCCTTGAAAAGGCGAGCAAACACGATGCCTTGACTAAGCGTCGGGTCCGGTCTATCAAACAAGGCATTTCAGATTCAATCCGGGAAATTTTTGTGGACTTTGAGCATATGTCGCGTCGTTTCAACGACGCGATGTCTGGCCCATCAGAAACCTTGTTTGTTTCTTCAAAAAGAAGTGATTTGGAATCTGATATCGAGCTTTATGAAAGACTATCTAAGGACGCGGGTCTTCCATTGGAACTCGAATCATCAGACCCGCCAGATGAGCCAAATGAAGAGGATGAGGAAGAAGTGGAAGAAGAGTAAGATCCTTTGGATGAACCTCTCTAAATACTACAAAACGCCGAGTTTCTCAACCCGGCGTTTTTCTTTTTGTTATTGCGAGCGATACAAATTTGTCATTTCGACCGGAACCCCGAAAGCTTTCGGGGTGTAGCGGACCTGCCTGCCGGTAGGCGGGGAAATCTCATCAGAACAGAGTTCTCTCCGCTCCGCATTCGCGAAGCCTGTCCTAAGCGAAGTCGAACGGAGTCGAGATGACAGATGAATCCGCATATTAGTTTAAGATTCGTAATAGTAAATTCTATCATCTAACACACCATTTCGTATCCGAATATCCATAAAGAACAAACCAACGAAAATTGCGCGATCACGCACTTTTCGTTGGTTTATTAAAATGAAATTAAAACAAATATTCATTCGTAAATTGATCCGATGCAACTAAAACGTTGATCAATAATCACCACAAGTAAAACAATCTTAACACCGACGAGAACTGCGTGATCGCGCACTTTTCGTTGGTTTTGGATTTTGATTATGAATTCCGAAATGCGTGTGGTGCATTGATACTGGAATGTGAGGAATTTCGTGAACCCATTGACAAATCCCTCATTTTTTGCTAAACAAACAGCAACGCCCTTTCAAAAACCTACCAGCTACTAGCTACAAGCTAAACAAACAGGAGGCAGTAATGTCAAACAAATCGAAACATTCGAATGAACTCCTACTGGTTCAACCAGAGGGATATCAGGAACTGCTCGAAACAGCGATCTTTTCAAAAGGATGGCCAAAAGAGAGCTACATCAAGCCAAGATGGTCTCAAGTGTGGGCCATATTAACTTCACAGCCATGTGAACTAGTTGGTTGCGATTTTGGTGACAAGCACAGTGATTCTGTTGGCGGTGTAGCCTGGAAATTTCCTGCAATGATAAGCGTGCTACTTGGCATAACGTCTTTTGTGAGTATCGTCTTCGCTGCCCGGAATGTTCAGATTCTAGATGGGATTGTCTCATTAATTTCTTTGGTCTTTTTCACCAAGATCTTTCTGTATTGCCACATTCAAACTTGCTGGAACATTCATCAAGAGGCAATAAAAGAGAAGCTTCAAGAGAGGCTAGAAGTAAATCCGGCTGAGACGATTGTCAGCTACCTATCTGGAAGGCTGAGTGACGCCAAGATGAGGATCCTTTGTAGCGAATCTCCTCTACGTAAGATCCAAGAGCGTTTGCGTGAACGGATCGAGGCTGTTTGTACGACAGTCAATCAACTCGAACATCGTTCAAAAAACAGAACTGGTGCGACAAAGCAAGCGCTTGTTGATGCGGAAGAACGAATGAAGAATCTGTACATCCGGCTAAAAGCGGGTCAGGAGCAAATCGATTCTCACATCGCATCTGTGGAAGCCTTCTTTGCTGAGTATGCGGTTCAGATCGAAGTGCTCAAAGCTCCTGTGGATGATCTGCCGCTACTTCGACAAGCTGCTGAACATGAAGCTGAAGCTGAAGAAGAGCTCACTCAGTTCGAAGGAGTGATCATGAATTCGGTAATCCAAATGCAGAAACAAATCGGTGACTGGCAAGATCGAATTGCCACCACCATGACCGAACCTTCAAAAGTACTTTTCGTCTCTTCAGACGGAGCTGATTTGGAAGCAGACCTCGAGAGATACGAACAAGCTGCAGCTGCGGCTTTTCCCTCAAGACTCTCCCCTGCTGATGTGTCCGATTCGTAACCCCTCCAACCTCCCCTTACCCCAAGGGGAGGACTGTCTAACAAACGCCGAGTTTCTCAACCCGGCGTTTTTTTATCGTTTTTTATACAGATCATGCGATCCAATATCAAGGAGGTCGACCGTATCGGGAGCAGAGAATTCAAAAAGCACTCTGTATCCATCCCGCAATCTGAATGATAGACAGGTTTGATATTTACCTTTTAATTTGTGTGCTTTTAGCGAAGAGTGATGTGGATTCTTTATGAAAATTGTAATTTTTTTATCAAAGTCATCTTGAATATGAGAAGGCAATCTTTTATACGCACGCGTAAATCGTGTCGAAAGATTGATATTCATATCATGCGCGAAGTGTTTTTATTAAACCCTTAGCGCTCTTGTGAGTTGTAAAATTCCCCAAGGCATAATCTAATCGTGCTTCATTGATAATCTCGTCGAGCGTTTCTGCATCATTTACTCGTTTAATATCTTTAGTTGATATTTCACAAACAATTTTCTTTTCACGAGGATATCCTAAGATACAACGCAAAGCAGACAATGGAATTTTTACCATTGCCTCTCGAGCTATCTTAGTTTTTTGTACAGAAGCTTTTGATCCCATATATTTGAATTAAGTATATGTTAATGCTAGCACAAAGATTAACAGATGACGAGAACAGCTTTCTGACCCTCTTTCGTATCTTCCACAATCCAGCCTTTTTTGGACAATTGGTCTCGCAACTTATCCGACTTTTTAAAATTTTTCTCTTTTCGCGCTTGCGCTCGTTTATCTAATAGCGCTTGAATATCTTTTGGAATTTTCACAGGCTTAGCAACGTATTTATCTAATCCAAGACCAAGAACCTCATCCATTTTTAGAATTGTTGCGGATTTTTTGGATGTTGTAGCATCTGAATCTACCAACTTCCACAAAACAGCCAATGCTTTAGAAGCATTTAAATCATCATCCAGTGCTGCGAAAAATTCTCCTTCTAGCTTCAAGCTTCCAGCTTCTAGCTTTGGTTTATCCCAATCGCGCACAGTCATCCGCAACTTATTCAAAGCACTTTGCGCCGCCCCTAAGGCTTTCCAAGTAAAATTCTGCTTTTGCCGATAGTGCGCTCCTAAAATAAAGTAACGATAAACGAGCGGATCAAGTCCTTTTTTCTCAACATCATCCAGAGAGTAGTCATTCTTTAACGACTTTGACATCTTTCCTCCATCTACCAATAAGTGATCATGATGAATCCAATATTTCGCGAGTTTGGATCCGTAAGCTGCTTCGCTCTGAGCAATTTCATTTTCATGATGAACTGGTACATGATCCACACCGCCCGCGTGAATGTCAAAGGGCTGCCCTAATTCTTTGCGCGACATCGCAGAACATTCAATATGCCAACCCGGGAATCCAACGCCCCACGGACTTTTCCATTCCATTTGGCGCTTTCCTTTTTTTGGTGAAAACTTCCACAGAGCAAAATCAGTGGGATTTTTCTTATCACCAACCTTTACGCGTGCTCCTGCTTTTTTACTTTCCAGTGATTGTCCAGAAAATTTTCCATAGCGTTTAAACTTAGAAGTATCAAAGTAAATTCCGTCGCTAATCTTATATGTGTATCCTTTCTTTTCCAGCCGCTCAATCAATGCAATCTGAACATCAATATTATCCGTAGCACGAGGTAGCGAGTTCGGCTTCTCAATATTCAACCGCTTCATGTCTTGCAAAAATAGATCTGTGATCTCGTGAGAAATGTCCCACGCAGTTTTGCCGGTTTTACGCGCTGCCTTTTCTAACTTATCCTCACCCTGATCAGCGTCGTCCGTAAGATGGCCAACATCAGTGATATTCATGACGTGATACACTTTCAGGCCGTGATGTTCGAGCAAGCGGCGTAACACATCTTCCATTATATAAGTACGAAAATTACCAATGTGTGCGCGCTGGTAGACTGTGGGGCCACACGCATAAAAACCGATCTTACCTTTTTTGATCGGCTCTATAGTTTCAAGTTTACGCGACGCGGTATTATAAATTTTCAACATAAATATCCTTCGGCTGCGCTCAGTATGACAACAATCTTAGTATTCCAAAGCTTAAGCATAGACATAGGCTATCAAAATTTCGTCCTTTTGTCATTTTGAATTTATTCGTATTCTCTATGCCGCTTTAAAGATGTAATTACCAAGAAAATTATCGGTAATAACATCCAAAGCGTGGTTCCTCGGGTACTCATGAAAATAACTTTGGTGATTTGTGTCAACGCATCAGTTCTTTGCGCCGGGAGAAGTTGGAGCGTGATCGTTATGATGAGCCCGACTTGCAAAAGGCTAAAGAGAATTGTCTGCCACAGATTCGAGAGGCCATACTTTTTTACCCTGCGGATCATGCGATTGCGAGAAAAGAAGAAGAAAAGAATGCCCAGAATGGCCAGAAATAATACAAGATGTATGAGTGCGTTTTCATCCGGAGTTAAAGTCGGGGCTTGCTGGTTGAGGAGCGGCGCTCCGGTTACAACTGCGAATGAAAGATAAGTTGAGATTAGGATTGTGAGGATTCGTTCCCTGCCGAGCGAAAGTCCGTAGAATAATGCGCCAATTATGAAAATCAAAAGTATTGCCAAATCCCAGCTCGGTATATTCCAGCCAAATGAATTAAAAAACTCAAATAGATTACCCATTGAGCTTATTATAACATCATTTGTCATTGCAAGTGCAGCGAATGAGGAACTGAGAAATCTTTGCATTTGTCATTTCGACCGGAGCCCGCCATAGTCTAAGAAGCGGGGGTAGTGGAGAAATCTTTTAGAAAGATCTCTCGGCTACGCTCGAGATGACAGACGCAAAGATCTCTCGGCTACGCTCGAGATGACAGACGCAAAGATCTCTCGGCTACGCTCGAG
>JAHIUG010000012.1 GCA_018817245.1 Patescibacteria group bacterium
ATTATTTCTTTTTCCGCAAACCAGCCCGATAAGCAAGTGAAATCTTTAGTTGATAAATTTAAAAAAAATGTACTGTCAGATATTCCAAAGGCGATGCAGCTGTGTCAGGAAAAGAACATGGGTATTATCGAAATATCAGAATTGAAATGGAGACTTGATAACAATATTGATCCGACATGCGCGGATCGCGACAAAGAGCTGTTTAAATTCATGGAAGAGCGCGGCGCAGCTGTGATGATTCCATTCTTTGTGGGTGAAGAGATGGTTGGACTGATGATCACCGGAGAGAAGCCTGACAGTAAACTTTTGAGCCGCATGGATATTGACGTATTGCGCGTGATGCAGGGCACCGTAGCGCCGGCCATGGCTAACGGTATTCGAATCGCAGAGATAGAACGATTGTACGAGCAATTATCCGAACTGGATAAGGCGAAGAGCGATTTTATTGGCGTTGTGTCTCATCAGTTCAGAACCCCACTCACCGCCATCTTGTGGAATGCTGAGCTCGCTTTGGATTCAGGAAAAGTATTAGGAAATGAAGCTAAGAATTTATCAGAGATCCAGCAACGGGCAAATTTTCTGAACCTCACCCTGAATCGTATCTTTGAGATGTTGGCACTTGAAGCCAAAAAACTTTCTTTTCATCCCCAGAAGATTGATTTGTATCTTTTGGTAGAAGAGACCATAAGGGCATTTCAGCACACAGCCAGAACCAAGGGGCTTGAATTCATAATTAATCTTGAACATATGGCGGTTAAAGCTGATGTTGAGAAGATGATATCTGTATTGAACACACTCATTGAAAACGCCTGCAACTTTTCTCGCGCCAAAGGAAAGATTGAAGTGACTTTACAGGCTGACGAGAAAAATAAAATGGCCGTCTTAACGGTTAAAGACAACGGTATTGGTATTTCTAAAAAAGACAAACCTCGGATATTCGAAAAATTCTACCGCGCCTCCAACGCGCAAAAGCATTTTCCTGATGGCGCGGGCATAAGCTTGTATTTGGCTAAGCAACTTATGCAAAAGCAAGGTGGTATAATTGACTTTAGTTCAGAAGAAGATAATGGTACGACTTTTAGGATCCGCATGCCTCTTAATATTAAGTAATTTATGTCTAATTCCAAAGCAGTATCACAAAGTATTCGTCCAACTGGAATTCCAAAATTAGATGAAGTTTTGCATGGCGGTTTTCCCAAGGGCGCGGCCGTCTTATTAACCGGCGCGTCCGGCACCGGTAAGACCGTGTTGGGTTTGGAGTGGTTATTTAGAGGTTATGCAAAATACAAAGAACCGGGCATATACATTTCTTTCACCGAATCAGTCAGTAAAATGCAGGCTAATTCCAAAAGCTTTGCATTTCATAATGATGAACACGTGGGACCAAGGCAAGTCTTTTTTACAGATTTAAGAGCCATTTTAAAAGGAGTGAACCTGGATCAGAAAGAAGTCTTTCAGTCTGCGGATGTGAATCGCTTGATTGAGGCAATAATTAATATGGTCGAACAGTCAGGAGCCAAGAGAGTGGTAATTGATTCGGTTACTGCAATGGGCTACCGACTGAACAATGTCAGCCTGTTTAGAAATTTTATTTTTCAATTAAGTACCGGCTTGGCCCAAAGCAATGCAAATTCTCTGTTGATTAGCGAGCTGACAGAGCCGGGTTTGTCTAAGTTTGGAGTAGAGGAATTTATTTCTGACGGCATAATAAAAATGTCGCATTGCGTGGCGCCCTGCATAAAATCTTCCAGGATTTTACAGATAATCAAGTTACGTGGCCGTCAGCATGATAAAAATCAAATTTCTTTCAGAATTTCTGCCAAAGGCCTGATTATCTATCCCAGGCTAAAACGTATCTTAAATTATCCGGTATCTTCTCGTAGAGTTAGTATCGGGGTCTCGGGTTTAGATGAAATAACCTCGGGCGGATTTTTTCAGGGTTCTTCCACAGTCATAACCGGCGCTTCAGGTACCGGAAAAACTACCCTGGCACTACAATTCGCATATAACGGATTAAAGAAGAGTGAAGAAGTTTTGTATGTGAGTTTCGAAGAATCTAAGGATCAGCTTTTTAAACAAGGTATGTCCTTTGGATGGGATTTATCCAAATACGAAAAAAATAACAAACTCAAGGTCTTGACCAGCTATCCGGAAGAAGCTTTTTTGGATGAACATATGCAGAACATTTTAGGGATAATTGAGCAGCAAAACATCAAGAGAGTGGTTATTGATTCATTGTCAGCTTTGGGAAATTTATTCAGTACAGAGATGTTACGCGATTTCACTGCGCGATTAGTCTCTTTATTACATCAGAAAAAAATTACTTCTGTCATGACTCTGGCCACATCAAGTCTGCTCGGAGCCGGTAGCATCACAGAGGCGCATTTATCGAGCTTGGTAGACAATATACTCATGCTTAGATTCGTTGAGGTGCTGGGAGAACTTAAACAGACCTTGGTTGTTGTTAAAACTCGCGGCAGCCAGCACGATTCCAAGCTTCAGCTGTTTGTAATTAATTCTCAAGGCTTTCATATCACGACCCCTCTTGTTGGCTATGAAGGTTTGTTATCAGGCATAGCTCATAGAGCCTCACATACGGCCGAGGAACAGCTGTACGATTTGTTTTTAGATATTCTTGGCCCCATGGGAGGAAGTGTTTTCTTGGAAGCTAAGGCAAATGGTCTGTCAAAAGGAAATATTGAAGAGTTGATTGAACAATTAGGCAAGCAGGGTATTCTGTCTGAAGATCGTAAAGAAGAATTCAATTCCAAGGCGCAACAAATTTTTAATCAGAAATAATGTATCTTTTTATGCAAAAAAATGAGCGACTTATTATTCTCCTTGCGGGAATAGTGACCATCGTCGGTTTATTGGTGATGTTGGGCTGGTTTCTGGATGTACCACTTTTGAAAAGCATATTGCCTCAATGGGTGACCATGAAATTCAGCACTGCTTTAGCTTTTGCGCTTTCTGGCATAACCCTCTATTTAATATTTTTATGCAAACGAAATTCTGAGACTGCGCATGTATTATTACCGCTCTCTTCTTTATTCATCCTTCTTCTTATGTTGGTTTTATTCCTGTCTGTAGTTTTTGGGATAAAGAGCGGTATTGAGGATCTTTTTGTCAGGGAAGATGCGGGTGCTGTTTATACCACTGTGCCGGGGAGGCCTTCAATCGGGACGATGATTGATTTTATTTTGATTGCGCTCCTGGGCTTGACAGCGGTTTTTAAAGTAAAACGTCATAGAATGTTCCTGCGCTGGGGCGGCGGCGCGATCAGCGTGATTGGGGTGATCGCGATTTTGGGTTATGTATTTAATGTGCCGGAGCTTTATTATACGGTCGAGAATGTCAGCACGGCCATGGCATTGCATACAGCCATACTTTTCGTTCTGATAGGTTTGGATTTGGTCTTATTGGGTATTGATTCGGGACAAATAAATCAAAACACGCAAAAAATATGAAAATCAGATCAAAACTATTAATAACCTATCTTACGATTTCAATCGTTCCGGCGCTTTTTATCAGTTGGCTGGTTTTTCATTACATGCAAAATTTGCTTGTTGATTCGCTAATAGTCAAGATGGACGTTCCGGTCGAGCGTCATGTTGTGATCAAGGAGTTTGAGGAGCCTTTAAGACATGCGCTTTATTTTTATTGGGTGCTGTTTACCGGTTATATCTTGGCTGTGGGGATTGTCATCATATCAACCGCCAAATCCATTGCAGATCCGATAAACAAGCTCACTGAAATGACAGATGATATTTCCCGCGGGAAACTTGATGTAAGACTTGAGAGTATTGAAGGTAAAGACGAGATAGGAGATTTAGCGCGAGCTTTTGATCGAATTTTAATAAGTTTAAAACTGGCTATGCGTGGAAGTACCAAGAGCAAACTTATAAAATGGAAATAATTTATGCCGATATTGAAAGATTTTGTCGCAAAATTAAAACCAGGGCAATTTATTTTGCTTAATGTACCGGTTAAGAACGCAAAAAAAAATTATTGCCAGGTTTTGACTGAACTACAGGCGAAAAAATATCGCGGGGTGTTTATCAGTTTATTCAGGGATTATCCCGCTTTGTTTAAAGATTTAAGCGAGTGTGCTTTGGATTTGAAAAAAATAACTTTTGTAGACGGGATATCAGAAGTGAACGGGATTAAAAAAGAAAAATCAGACAAAGTGATTTATGTGCCATCGCCATTTTTTTTAGATGACATAATAAAATCCGCGCGCAAATTGGTTAAACTGCTGTCTGGGACAAAAAAATTTTTATTTTTGGATTCAGCCACCGCTCTCTCGCTCTATAATCCGCCTGATGAAATAATCAGATTCATCAGATCTTTGAAAAAAATCGGACCCGGCGGATTCGTGGTGGTCGTTAAAGTGGGGGCCGGTAATCCGGAACTGATGCGTATTCTGGAAGATGTTTCAGACACAACATTGGATTTAACGAAAGAATGAGGTAAGCTTTGTAGCATGTTAGGACTACTTTTTCAGGAACCGATTCTTTTTGTGGTTTGGATTTTGGCAATTCTTGTCGCACTAACCATACATGAATTTTCTCATGCTTGGGCAGGCACGATCCTTGGAGACAATACAGCTAAGAGGATGGGTCGCTTCACTTTAAATCCGTTATCGCACATTGATCCTGTGGGTTTATTGATTTTAATAACAATTGGTTTTGGGTGGGGTAAGCCCGTTCCATTTAATCCGTACAATCTTCGTAAGAAAAAGTGGGGACCGGCTTTAGTGGCATTGGCCGGCCCGGCTATGAATTTAGTAGGAGCATTGATTCTGGGATTAATACTAAGAATAATTTTTCCTTTTTTAGGCCCTGGCAATTTGTTGATTCAATTTTTGTCATTGAGTGTTTTTCTAAATGTGGCGCTTCTCTTATTTAATCTTATTCCATTGCCGCCTTTGGATGGGTCAAAGTTATTGCTCGTGATTTTGTCAGATCACAAATATGAGCACATAAGAACATTTTTAGAGAATCGTGGTCCATTAATCCTGCTTGGTTTGATATTTGGTGATATGATTTTAAATCTTAATATCTTCGGTGGTTTATTCAGTATTATTATGGGGTTAGCCAGCCTAATAGTTGGGTTCGGAATGTAGATTTGCTCCTTGAATTTTATGCCTATCATTACTTCGTCACGACAACAAAATAAAGAATCTCCATGGCTCATCTTCGCGACCATCTGGGGTAGTGTAATTACTGCGAGTTTTTTAGCCTCGCTCACAACCTCAGCGCCACTGCCAACTTTTTTGGAGGTCGCAATACATCGTCCAATAATTTTTATAACGGCGCTTTTTATAATCACACATATAATAACGCGATTTTCAAAGAGGTCATTTACAGAGCAGTTGCCGCACGTAGTTCGTCTTGTCCCGTGGGCGCTCATGATTGGAGTTATCTTGAGTTGGATTGGTTTGTGGAATGATGGAAGCGGAACGCAGGCGCTTCCTTTGTCTCAGGCCGGGTTATTTGTTATCACGGGCGGCATATTGCCATTCAAATTCGGTCCGGAGATTTTGTTACGTGGGAGCGTACTGGCCTTGGTGCTTTTGTCTGCTGTTAGTTTTTACAAACAGTCGCGTACGAAATATTCAAAATCGATCTTGATCGGAATCGTGGCCTGGATCCTCACGTCATTTATCTTACTTATTCAAACATGGATGGCATATGCTGCTGCGTGGTCTCGTAATTTATCAATTGCACATTCACAAGATGCATTTCGAACACTCAGCCTTTCTCATTTGAATTCTTATTGGTCCAACTTTCAAGCTGACAGATTCTTCTTGGGTATCGGCAAACAACTCGAAACGAGTTTAATGCTTTCTTCGGCCAGCGTTTTATTTTTGATTGCAAGCGCATGTTTACTGTTGGGTCTGTGGAAATCACGAGGCATCAAGGTGCGAGATTTAGTCAAAAGAATTTGGTTACATCCGTTTTTGGCATTGGGTTCCAGTCTCCTGGTCGGGCTTATTGTTGGTTTGCGTATCAATCGTTTGCGTTGGCACGCGCTGGACGTGGTTTCGATTTTATTATTACTCGCAGTTTTTTTGTCTTGGTATACGTATGTGTTTTTGAAAAAAGATGTGGACAGAGTTTTTTCTTCCAGTGCGCTTTTGATAATGAGTTTCGTTGGTGGTTTGCTATTAGGTTGGCCTGTGTTTCTAATCATCTTGTCGTTGTTTATGATTGATTGGCTTCTGTATTCCAGATTCGAGAGTTGGGCAGAGATGAAATACCGTCATGTAATTCATTTCGCATTCATGGCATCTGGCTGTGTTATGCTTGGCGGAACATTTGCCGCACGAAGTCCGGTATTGCCAACTGTCGTTTTTCCGTTAGCTATCGCATGGGGAGTTCTGGCTGCTGCAATCGAGATAGTGAAACAACAAAAGCCCGGAGCATTTATCCGCTACAGGATCTCAATTCCATTACAGCTGCTGATAGCCGCGATTGGCGGCGTGGTCTTTGCGGTGGTTCTCAGATCCATAATCGCTTTGGCTGTACTGGCGCTCCTACTTTTGCTCTTATACTGGCTTGGTAAAAATCAGACTCGTTGGAATCGTTATTTTATCTTGAGCTTAGTAGCATTTGGATGGATCAATACCATATTAGTGACTTTTTTTAGTCTGTGATCTAGAACCAGTATCACATAACATGGAGCCCAAATTCGAAAAAATTCGGGTTATGAGTTACAGGTTTTGAGTTATGGGAAATAGGACTTGACGCTTAACCCCATTTATTGCTATATTTCCGCGCACGTAATCCAAAACGGAATACTAAATACTAAATACATGCCTACAGTTAACCAATTGATACGCAAGGGACGGAAGCCGATAAAGACAATGTCAAAGAGTCCGGCCATGCAATTCACTACAAATACTCTCCGCAGACGACGTACTGATTTGAAGCGCGGCGCAGCTTTTAAGCGTGGCGTGTGCGTTAAGGTCACGACGAAGACCCCTAAGAAACCGAACTCAGCTTTGCGTAAGGTCGCGCGTGTTCGTCTTTCAAATGGAATGGAAGTGAACGCTTACATCCCGGGTGAAGGTCATAATTTGCAGGAGCACTCAATCGTTTTGATTCGCGGCGGTCGCGTTAAAGACTTGCCGGGTGTGCGATATCACATTGTACGTGGAGTTTATGATACAGAAGGGGTTGCCAACAGAAAGCGCAGCCGATCTTTGTACGGAACCAAAAAGCCTAAGGGCTAGAAGCTAGAAACTTGAAGCTAGAAAATGGTTACGTCTAAAACTTCTAACTTCCGACTTCTAACTTTCAACTTCTAAATATATGAGAGGTAAACAAGCACCAAAAAGAAAGATTGATAATGATCCAAAATATAATTCTCCAATTGTGGGGAAGTTTATTAATTATGTGATGCAGGATGGTAAAAAGACCACAGCTCAAAAAATTATTTACACTGCTTTTGATATAATCACAGAACAAACAAAGAAACCCGCTTTGGAAGTTTTTGAGAAGGCTATAGAAAATGTTTCGCCTGTTCTAGAAGTAAGGTCACGACGTGTTGGAGGCGCTAATTACCAGATTCCAATGCAAGTTCGCGCAGAGCGCAGACAACAGTTGGCTTTTCGTTGGTTGCTTGTTGCGACAAGATCTAAGAAAGGCAAGCCGATGGCAGAGAAATTGTCTGCAGAGCTTTTAGCCGCATCGGAAAATACAGGGGATGCGATTAAGAAAAAACAAGATGTGCAAAGAATGGCTGAGGCCAACCGCGCTTTCGCTCACTTCGCGAGATAAGTTTTAAAGTTGGTGAGCTATCAAGCAAATACGCTAACGCGGGGACACGCTAAAATATTATTTAATTTATGCCTCGAGAATATAGTTTAAAAGACACACGTAATTTTGGGATTATCGCTCATATCGACGCTGGGAAGACAACAGTTTCCGAGCGAGTTTTGTTTTACACCGGACGCAAGCACAAAATTGGCGAGGTGCATGAAGGAGAAGCGACCATGGATTGGATGGCCCAGGAACGAGAGCGTGGTATTACAATTACATCAGCTGCAACAACTTGTTTTTGGAAGGGCAAACGGCTTAACTTGATTGATACCCCGGGGCATATTGACTTCACAATTGAGGTTCAGCGTTCATTACGCGTGTTGGATGGAGCTGTCACGGTTTTTGACGGCGTTGCAGGTGTAGAGCCTCAGTCTGAAACAGTTTGGCGTCAGGCAGATAAATATAGCGTTCCGCGAATTTGTTTTGTTAATAAACTTGACCGAACGGGTGCGGATTTTGATCATGATATTGAATCCATTCGTACACGTTTGACTAAGCGTGCTTATCCAATACAGCTCCCTATCGGGACAGAATCAAATTTTATTGGGATTATCGATTTGATAACAATGAAAGCTGAGATGTATAGCGATGATTTGGGTCAGCAGATCGAGGAGACCGATATTCCGGCAGATATGATGGAGCGCGCCATAGCGGCACGAAATGAAATGCTTGAAGCTGTGGCCGAAACAGATGAAGGACTGATGAATAAATATTTGGCCGGCGAGGAGTTGGATGTTGAAGAAATCCGTACGGCAATTCGTAAGGCAGTTCTTCATTTGGAGCTGTTTCCGGTTTTGTGTGGTTCAGCGCTCAAGAACAAAGGTGTTCAGTTTTTGCTTGACGCAGTTAATTATTTTCTTCCTTCTCCATTGGATGTGCCACCGGTTACAGGATATCTTCCAGATGACCCTGAAAAAACAGAAGAGCGATTGGCTTCTGATGAAGAGCCGTTTTCCGCTTTAGCCTTTAAAGTTATGGCTGATCCGTTTGTGGGCAAGTTGGTTTTTTTTCGCGCATACTCTGGAAGTTTAAAAGCCGGCTCATACGTTTTGAATACAGCTACTGGCGAAAGAGAACGCGTAGGGCGAATTGTTCGGATGCATTCAAATACGCGAGAGGAAGTTGATGAGGTTTTTTCCGGAGAAATCGCAGCGGCCGTTGGTCTTAAGGGCACTTTTACCGGGCATACTTTGTGCGATGAAGATCATCCCCTGGTACTTGAAACTATCACTGCACCGGAGCCTGTAATTTCAGTTGCCATTGAACCTAAAACTAAGGTTGACCAGGAAAAAATGGGTGTTGCTTTGCAGAAGCTGGCAGAAGAAGATCCATCTTTCCGCGTGCGCACGGATGAAGAAACTTTGCAGACCATTATTTCAGGAATGGGGGAGCTTCACCTTGATATTATTGTTGACCGAATGAAGCGTGAATTTAGCGTTGATGCCAATGTGGGTAAGCCGCAAGTAGCTTACAAAGAAACTTTGAAGAGCGCATCAGAAGCGCAGGGTAAATTTATCCGACAGTCCGGTGGTCGTGGTCAATATGGTGATTGTTGGTTACGCTTAGAGCCGCAAGAGCGCGGTAAAGGATACGAGTTTGTAGACGCCATAAAAGGAGGAGTGATTCCAAGAGAATACATCCAACCAATTAATAAAGGAGTTCAAGATGCAATGTCTCGTGGTGTTTTGGCCGGATACACATTTATAGATGTTAAGGTTACTGTTTACGATGGCTCGTTCCACGAGGTAGACTCTTCTGAAGCGGCGTTTAAGATTGCCGCCTCAATGGCTTTTCAGCAAGCAGCCAAAAGAGGTGGAGTTGTTTTGCTCGAGCCAATCATGAAAGTGGAGGTTGTAACTCCGGAAGAATATATGGGAGATGTCATAGGCGATTTAAGCTCCAAGCGTGGGCAGGTTCAAGATATGACAGAACGTGCAGGGATAAAAGTAATCAACGCAACCGTGCCATTATCTGAAATGTTTGGTTATGCAACCACCCTGCGTTCAAATACACAGGGTCGCGCATCATATAACATGGAATTTTCACATTACGCGGAAACTCCTCAGAGCGTTGCAGCTGCGATTGTTGAGGAACGAGGAAAGAAATAAAAGGCCTGTCATCCCAGACTTGATCCGGGATCCATATCCGTCCTGTCATCCTCGCGAAGGCGGGGATCCATATTCGAACAAAGAAAGAGGAGCGGCCGCAATGGTCGCTCTTTTGGTATGAGAAATAACGAATTCACATTTCAAATTTACGTTTCCTATCAAATTCATATTTCCAAAACCCAGAAAAACGGTCCTATCGGCAAAAAATCCTGGTTTGTAAATTAGTGAGAGAAAGCGAGTATTTATGAGGATTTTTGTGAAATTTTATAAATTAGAAAAATAAGAAAAAAGTTAAAACCCAGAAAAATGGTCCTATCGGACATTTTTTCTGGGCGCGTGTTTAGGTTGGTGTCAAGGAAATTTGAAATATAAAAACCGCCTCGTTTAGAATGGGGCGGTTTTAGATGGCCAGCATTCTTGTAAGAAGTACTCCTTGTCAACTCTACACCTTTGCTGTTAGATTACTATTCACATAGCACATAACACGTAACACATAGCAAATTTTCAATATTAAACCCATGATATGTGATACGTGCTACGTGATCCATGAAATATATGTCATTGAAACATGTTTTAAGAACAGCTAGAAGAAATGGGCTGCCGGTTATTATCACAGACGATGAGGGTCGTGAGCCAATGGTCATTTTGTCTCTTGATCAATTTGAGTCAATGTCAGGAGTTGAGTCTATGGAGCTTGAGGATTGGGATTATGAAATGGATGAACCGGAGGATATTGGAATGGAGGATGAATTTAACGAGACCCCATATGAATTTGCAAGGTCAGCCGATCCTTTGATTGAACTGGAAAAGTCATTGGTTCAAGAGCCAACTCCGTTGCCTCGAGTCCCGGATTTTGTTCAGGAGTCAAGCCCAAGCTTGAGTGATTTGTCTGATAGTCCAATGGAAGAAGGTTTTTATTTGGAGCCTTTGGAGGATAAATAACGGCAAATGGTTTGGATTTTAGTAAAAATAAGCCTCAATTAAGCAAATAATTGAGGTCTTGCGCCTTTTTAAAGCCTTTGGTATACTCCCACCGCTAAAAAAAGCCTTTAATTTAAGGAAATAAATTTTTATTCTAATATACACATATGGCAGAAGTATTTGATCGATCAAAGCCTCACGTTAACGTCGGGACTATTGGTCACGTAGACCACGGTAAAACAACTCTAACAGCAGCAATACTTAAGGTTTTGATTGCACGTGGCATGAAAGCTCAGGATAAGGGCGTTGATGCTCTTGATAAGGCTCCTGAATCAAAGTCGCGTGGTATTACCATTGCCACCGCTCACTGTGAGTACGAGTCAGAAAAACGACACTACGCTCACGTGGACTGTCCTGGTCACGCTGACTATATTAAAAACATGATCACAGGCGCCGCTCAGATGGACGGTGCAATTTTGGTTGTATCCGCAACTGATGGTCCTATGCCTCAGACCCGTGAGCACATCTTGCTCGCTCGTCAGGTAGGTGTGCCAGCTATGATCGTTTTTCTTAACAAGGTAGACATGGTGGATGATCCGGAACTCGTTGATCTTGTTGAGCAAGAAGTCCGTGATCTTTTGGATAAATATGAATTTGATGGTGAACACGTTCCTGTTATTCGTGGATCAGCCTTGAGAGCACTTGAAAATCCAACAGATGAAGCGGCAACTAAGCCAATTGTAGATTTGGTAGCTGCCTTGGATGAGTTCATCCCAGATCCAGTGCGTGAAACAGACAAACCATTACTAATGCCAATCGAAGACGTTTTCTCAATTGAAGGTCGTGGGACTGTTGTGACTGGTCGTATTGAACGCGGATTGGTCAAAATTAACGAAGAAGTTGAAATTGTAGGTATCAGGGATACTCGTAAAACCGTGGTTACAGGAATTGAGATGTTCAATAAACAGCTTGATGAGGGACGAGCAGGCGATAATGCGGGCATTTTGCTTCGTGGTATTAAAAAGGAAGATGTTGAGCGAGGTATGGTTTTGGCTAAGCCAGGATCAATCACTCCTCATACTGAGGTTGAAGCAGAGGTTTATGCCTTGACTAAGGAAGAGGGAGGTCGTCACAAGCCGTTTGTGTCAGGTTATAAACCACAGTTTTACATCCGTACAACTGACGTAACAGGTGAGGTCAAACTTGCAGAAGGCGTTGCTATGGTTAACCCGGGCGATACCGTTAATGTAACCGTTACCCTTATTACTCCGGTCGCTATTGAAGAAAAAATGCGTTTCGCTATTCGCGAAGGTGGAAGAACCGTAGGCGCCGGTGTTGTAACCAAGATCATTAAATAAAAATAAGTAACTTGACCGACCATGGCTGAAGCAAAGAAAAAGGCAGCAAATAAAGAAGCAGCCGTTTCACGCGTGCGAATTAAGATTCGCGCGTATGATCACAAGATAATAGATCAGTCCACTCGTACGATTATTGATACGGCTGAGCGTACTGGTGTAAAAGTGGTCGGTCCTGTACCGCTTCCAACGGAAAAGAAAAAGTGGACGGTTAATCGATCAACATTTGTTCACAAAGATGCACGCGAACAGTTTGAAATGAGGATTCATAAAAGATTGGTTGATATTTTGGATCCAAACGCGAAGACTATCGAAGCACTAACCAGTTTGAATTTGCCAGCGGGTGTGGACGTGGAGATAAAAATGTAAAACGAAAATATAATCCGAATGACGAAGTCCGAATAACGAATGAATGAAGGGATTAAAAAACAACCAACATTCGACATTAGTCATTCAGTAATTCGTCATTTATAGTTGTTCCCCTGTGGGAATAGTTCCCAAGGAGTAAGTTGCTTCCCGATAATAATCGGGATAACAGAAGCCCGCGAAGCTCTGTGATGGCATAACCTCCCTGTAGAGAACTAGGACTGCAGCGTATAGAAAAATTATAACTGCCTTTGATCGCAGAGAGGCCAGAAGTGTGGTTGTGAGATTCGTCTCATAGCTGTACTTCTGGCTTTTACGTTATAAGGTCTACAAAATTACCAATCTTAAACCAATATACTAATATCTGTTTATAAATCGTAATTTGTATTTTCGTATAAGATTCGTACTTTCGTAGGCCTTCTAGCAGGAGGTTCTTAGAAGCCACAATGTTACTCTTATGAAATTCATTCTCGGTAAAAAACTTGAGATGTCACAGGTATTTCGTCCAGATGGGACGGTTGTTCCGGTTACCCTTGTAAAGGCTGGACCATGCGTAGTGACTCAGATCAAGGATGAAAAGAAAGACGGGTATAAAGCAGTCCAGATTGGATATTTAACCTGTAAGAAGCTAGCAAAACCAATAGCCGGTCATCTTAAAGATTTGGACAAGTTGAGAGAGCTGCGCGAATTTAGAGTTGATGATATTTCAGCTTTTAAGCGCGGTGATACATTCGAAGCCTCCAGCTTCGAAGTCGGGGATGTAATTCATGTAACAGGAACATCAAAAGGAAAGGGTTTTCAAGGCGTTGTTAAGAGACATGGTTTTCATGGTTCTCCGGCTTCACACGGACACAAGGATCAGCTTCGCATGCCCGGATCGATTGGTTGTACGGGTGCACAGCGTGTATTCCCAGGACGGCGTATGGCCGGACGCATGGGTGGCGATCAGGTGACAGTAAAAAATCTTGAAGTAATTGAGGTTAATGATGGTGTTATCGCTATTAAAGGAGCGTTACCAGGAGCGAGAAATTCCATTGTTGAACTAAGAACAGCATAAAGAAATATGCCTAAAGCAAAAATCTACAACCAAGAAGGAGAAAATACCGGAGAGCTTGAATTAAAAGCCGAGATTTTTGGTGTAGAAATCAAGCCAGCTTTAGTTCACGAGGCGGTTATCGCGCAGCAGGCAAATGCACGTACAACATCAGGACATACCAAGACTCGCGGAGAGGTTCGTGGAGGTGGTAAAAAGCCATGGAAACAAAAAGGAACTGGACGTGCTCGTCATGGATCTATTCGTTCCCCAATTTGGGTAGGCGGCGGAATAACTCACGGACCACGTAAAGAAAAGAATTTTTCTGTTAAGATAAATCGCAAAGCAAAGAAACAGGCTATGTTTATGGCTTTGTCGGATAAAGTAACAGACGAAAAAATGTTAGTCTTGGAAAGACCTGATTTCAAGGAAGTGAAGACTAAGTTTGTGGCAGAAATGCTTAAAAAGTTACCGGTTGGTCGTCGAATATTGTTTGTTATTCCAAAATCCAATCCTTCTTTGTTGCGTATGGTTCGAAATATACCCAACGTTAGATTGGTTACTGTGAATACATTAAATCTGGTTGATGTGGTTAGTTTCCCAACAATTCTGTTTCAGAAAGATGCCGTGACAGAGTTTGAATCCATGCATCAAAAAGCAAAAAGTTAATTATATGGGTATTTTTGATAGATTGAGACAAAAGAAAGCGGCTTTACCTAAAGCTGCAGAAGATGAATTTGGTTCTAAAAAGGAAATTGATAAAGTAGCTGATATCAAAAAGGCTGAAATAGAAAAGTTGGCGAAAAAGGGTTTGACCGAAAAAACAAAGGTTTTAGAAAAGCCCAAGGTTGCAGTTAATGGCCCTTCGGGTCAGGCCTATCGCATACTTTTAACGCCTCATGTTAGTGAGAAAGCGGCTGAGCTGGCTTCAAAAGGAACGTACGTATTTGATGTACCAATTACAGTTAACAAAATTGAGATTCAAAAAGCTGTTGAGTCGTTGTACAAAGTTGACGTGGATCAAGTGCGAACAGTTCGTGGGATTGGAAAGGTAGTTAGGTTTGGACGTACTCACGGTCAGCGAGCAAAATGGAAGAAGGCACTAGTTACACTTAAGAAAGGTCAAAAGATAGATTTATACGAAGGAGTATAAGTATGAAATTGAATTACGAATGACGAAATCCGAATGACGAATGTAGGAAGGGATTAGAAAATTAACAACCAACATTAGTCATTTAGTAATTCGTCATTAGTCATTACGCAAAGCGACAATATGCCGATCAAGAAATACCGACCAGTCACCAAAGGACGCCGGAACTCATCAGTTCAGGATTTTTCGGATATTACTCGTACAGAACCAGAAAAGAGTTTGATAAAATCTCGTAAGCAATTTTCCGGAAGAACAAAGGGTAAAATTACAGTGCGCCATAAGGGCGGCGGAAGTAAGCAATATATTCGTATCGTGGATTTTTTGCGTGATAAATTTGATATACCGGCCACAGTAAAATCGATTGAGTACGACCCTAATCGTGGCGCGCGGGTATCTTTGTTGGTTTATAAAGATGGTGAAAAGCGTTATTTACTTACACCTCAGGGCTTGAAAGTTGGGGATATTGTGGTATCATCGCGAAACGCAGCTGAAATAAATACTGGAAATCGTCTGCCGTTAGAAAAGATGCCATTAGGAGTCACTGTGCATGATGTTGAGTTGCAGCCAGGAAAGGGCGGACAACTTGCACATGGGGCAGGATCATCGATTCAGCTTATGGCTGTTGAGGGAGCGTATGCAACTCTGAAGCTGTCATCAGGTGAAATTCGTCAGGTTTCCCATAATTGTATGGCTACCATCGGGAGTGTTTCAAATCCTGACTGGCGGTTGGTACGTTGGGGTAAGGCGGGCCGTATGCGTAATCGCGGTATAAAACCGACTGTACGAGGAAAAGCTATGAATCCGGTTGATCACCCGCACGGTGGTGGTGAAGGTAAGCACCCAATTGGTTTGAAATATCCTAAGACCCCTTGGGGTAAGCACGCATTGGGCGTAAAGACACGTAGAAAGAATAAAATTTCAGAAAAGTTGATTTTACAGCGTACTAAGAAGAGAAAGAAGAAATAATATGTCTAGAAGTTTAAAAAAAGGTCCATTTATTGATCCTAGGCTCCTTGAAAAGGTGGCTAAGTTAAGGCAGGGTGATAAAACAGTGATAAAAACATGGTCACGATCTTCGACCATAACTCCTGAAATGGTGGGTTTCGTATTTGGAGTGCATAACGGGCGCGTTCATGTTCCGGTAGTAATAGTTGAGAATATGGTCGGTCATAAATTGGGAGAATTTTCACCAACAAGAAAGTTCACACGTCATGGTGGAAAAATTCAGAAGGAATTAGAAAGCAAGGCAAAAAGTAACTGATATATTATATGGAAGTTAAAGCATCACTTCGTCGATTACATATGGCGCCCCGCAAGGTTCGCTTGGTTGTTGATCTTGTCCGCGGTCTTCCGGTAAAGGAGGCTGTATTACGTTTAAGTTTTTTACAGAAAGAAGCGGCTTTACCTGTACTGAAGCTTTTAAAGTCTGCGATGGCTAATGCAGAACATAATTTTAAACTTGATTCATCAGATTTGGTTGTTAAGAGCATTACAGCTGATGGTGGGATGACGCTTAAACGTTGGCGTCCTCGCGCTTTTGGCCGTGCTGCTCCAATTCGCAAGAGAACAACGCACATAAATATTGTGCTCGCACAAAAAGAAGCAGCAGAGAAGTTAAAGACAAAAAGCGAAAAAGGAATAACAGCGCCAAAGGTCGATACTGAGAAGCCAAGTGAGAAAAAGCTAAAGCCAGAAGCCTAATCCTATGGGTCATAAAGTTCATCCAAACTCTTACCGTCTTAATACGACTACTACCTGGCCGTCACGTTGGTTTGCGCGCGATAAAGTTTATCGCGATATGTTGAAGCAGGACATTATTCTTCGTGAATATTTGAAAGAGGAATTAAAAGAGGCTCAAGTTAGCAGGGTAAGTATAGAACGTTCGCGTGGTTCATTGTCGGTTACAATTGCAACCGGAAAGCCCGGTTTGGTAATCGGCCGTTCAGGCGCCGGTATTGAAGAACTAAAGAAGAAGGTTTTGAAGGAGTTCTTTCCGGGAAAAAAAGTTCAGTTCCAACTAAATGTTATCGAGGTTTCAAAGGCCTCTCTTGAATCAACAATTATTGCCAGACAGGTTGTGGTTGATATCGAGAGACGAATGCCATTTCGTAGAGTCCTAAAATCAACCTTAGAACGCGTTAAGAAGGCCGGTGCCTTGGGAGCAAAGATAATGATTTCAGGTCGATTGGGTGGGTCAGAGATTGCTCGTACTGAGTTTGTGCATTGGGGAAAGATTCCTCTTACAAATTTGCGAGCTGACATTGATTACGCGATTGATACTGCAAGAACAACAGCTGGTGCTGTAGGTGTTAAAGTATGGATTTATCGTGGAGATGTTTTTGAACAAGATAGACTGGCACAGTATCAACCCACAACACCATCAAGAAACAGAAACAACAGACATCCAAGAGACTAAAAGGCTTTAGATTTATCAATTATGTTAATTCCAAAAAAGGTAAAGCATAGAAAATGGCATAAAGGTCGTGCGCGTAATAAGCGTATGGCTAGTGATAAAATTGAGCTTGCTTTTGGCCAACATGGATTAAAAGCCTTGACATCATCTTGGGTTTCTTCACGTCAGATTGAGGCCGCTCGTCGTGTTCTTACACGTCATACCAGACGTGGAGGTAAGATCTGGATACGGATTTTTCCAGATAGACCGGTTACCAAAAAGGGTAGCGAGGTGCCAATGGGATCAGGAAAAGGAGCAGTAGATCATTATGTCTCAGTGGTTAAACCAGGAACGGTTATGTTTGAAATGGATGGTGTTACACCGGAACAAGCCATTGAAGCTCTTAACTTAGCTCGCTACAAATTACCATGTCGTTCTAGAGTAATCTCAAAGGAATAATTTATGTTGAATTCAAAAGATTTAATCCAAAAGACAGAAAGCGAACTAAATCGTATAGCTTCTGATTTGCGTACAGAGATTCGTGATCTTAGATTTAAGGTTGCAACACGACAACATGCTAAGGTTAGGAATCTCCGGCATGCAAAGAAAGATTTAGCTAGGGTCCTTACTACGTTAAGTCAAAAAGCAGTAGGAGAAGATCAGAAGCGAATAACAGTTGAAAAGCAAGCTTAAAAGTATGACCACTAATTTAACAGAAAACCAAAAGATTGAATCTAAAACAAAGAACCGCCGTAAGCTGGAGGGTGTTGTTGTTTCAACGAAAATGATGAAAACGGTTGTTGTTAGAGTTGATAGAAGTGTGGCTCATCCTAAATACGGTAAGTATTCCATCACTTCCAAGAAGTATAAAGTACACGATGAGGCTGGTAAGGCTAAGCTTGGTGACATGGTTGAAATAGAGGAGACACGCCCACTTTCAAAAGAAAAGTGCTGGCGATATATCCGTACAATTAAAAGTATTTAGTACGAGTATAGATAACCAAAACGTATGATTCAAACCCAATCAATGATAAAAGTGGCGGATAATACTGGCGCAAAAAAGCTTCAGTGTATTCGTGTGCTTGGAGGCTATAAGAAGCGTACAGCTCGTTTGGGGGATGTCATTACCTGTGTAGTAAAAGAAGCTGCTCCTCGAGGTTCGGTCAAAAAGTCAGATGTTGTTCATGCGGTATTGGTTCGTTTGCGAAAAGAAACACGAAGACCAGATGGTACATATATTCGCTTTGATGATAATGCTGCAGTGATCGTTGATAGAAAAACAAAGGTTCCAAAAGGGACACGCATTTTCGGACCGGTTGCTCGCGAATTAAGACTCAAGGGATTCGCTAAGATCATATCTCTTGCACCAGAAGTGCTATAAAAGTATGAATAAATTTCGACTAAAAACCGGTGACATTGTAAAAGTTGTCGCAGGAAAAAATAAAGGAAAGACAGGAAAAATATTACAGACATTCCCTGTGCTTAATCGTGTTGTTGTTGAGGGTGTGAATATTTCAAAGCGTCATTTGCGAACACGTAGACAGGGGGAGAAAGGGCAAATCATTGAGTTCTCAATGCCTATACACGCTTCAAATGTTTTACCAATTTCAGAAAGCGGAAAAGCAGACAGACACAAGGGAACAACTAAAAAGTCTCAAACTGTCAAACCTAAAATTGACGCAGAAAAGAAAGAGTCAAAAGAAAAAGTATAAAAAGGTAAGCAACTATAACATTCAGATATGATACTAAAAGAATTCTATAAAACTGATATTGTACCAAGCCTCCAAAAAGAGCTGGGTATTAAGAATAAGTTGGCAGTACCAACGGTATCTTTGATTTCTTTATCAGTAGGTATCCCGGCATCCAACAAAGACGCAAAATTCTTTGATATAGTTGGAGACACCTTAACGCGTATAACCGGACAAAAAGCTATAAAAACACAAGCTAAGAAATCAGTAGCCGGATTCAAGACCCGAGAGGGCATGGATGTTGGTGTGCGTGTTACGCTTCGAGGTAAAAGGATGTGGGATTTTCTAGACAAACTAATCAACGTCACTTTACCTCGAGTGCGCGACTTTCGTGGCATCTCTGTTAAATCAGTAGATGGTCAAGGGAACATCTCGATTGGTTTTCGTGAGTTTTTGCCATTTCCAGAAATTAGCCCTGATGAAATTGAAAAGGTACATGGCCTGGAAGTTACGATAGCAACCTCAACCAAGAGTCGCGAAAAAGGCTTAATTCTTCTCAAATCCCTCGGCTTTCCTTTTAAGAAGGATTCCTAATTCTCATACTTATGGCCACAAAAGCACAAACTGCAAAGTCAAATAAAAAGCCAAAATTTTCCACAAGAATAGTGCGACGCTGTTGGCGTTGTGGAAGACGGCATGGCTTTATGCGCGATTTTGGCTTGTGCCGCATATGCTTCAGAGAATTAGCCAACCGCGGGGAGTTGCCGGGAGTAACAAAATCCAGTTGGTAATCCTGAAATTGAACGACAAAAGATAAATATGCATACTGATCCAATAAGCGATTTCCTAACACGTCTACGTAATGCGCAGACAGTGAATAAAGATTCAATCACATCTCCGTCCTCACGGATGAAGTTTACGATTGCAAAAATTTTGCAGAAAGAGGGCTATGTCGGTCAAGTCACCGAAGAGACTGAGGGTTGGAAGAAAGTCATTACGGTTGAGCTGAAATATGATAATAATGAACCCGCGATTCGTTCAATAAAACGTATCTCAAAACCAGGTCGCAGAGTGTATGTTGGATCAAAAGAACTTCCAGTTGTTTTGTCTGATATGGGCATTGTAATTCTTTCAACGTCACAGGGCGTTATGACCAATAAAGAAGCCAGAAAACGCAAACTGGGCGGAGAGATTCTGTGCGAAATCTACTAAATATATGTCAAGAATTGGAAAAAAACCGATTATAATTTCAAACGGCGTAGAAGCGACGGTTGGAGAAGCGTCTGTGCAAATAAAGGGATCAAAAGGAACTTTAATCGTTCCAATTCATCCTAAGATTAAGATTGTCCAACAGAGTGAGCCTAAAGCCTTATTGGTAGAAGTGATGAATGAAGAAGACAAGGAACAAAGAGCATTGTGGGGTTTAACACGACAGCTTATAGATAATGCAGTTCAAGGAGTTCAAAAGCCATTTGAGAAATCTCTGGAATTTATTGGCGTGGGTTTTCGCGTGTCTGTGTCTGGTAATGAAGTAAATATGGAAGTGGGTTTTTCGCATCCTGTTAAGTTTACGCTTCCGGAAGGTATTGAGGCTAAAGTAGAAAAACAGGTGCTTACAATCTCTGGTATTGATAAACAATTGGTCGGGGAGATGGCTGCCCAGATTCGTCGCACGCGTCCACCAGAACCATACAAAGGGAAGGGAATCAGATATACTGATGAGGTGGTGATCCGAAAGGCTGGTAAAGCTGCGACAAAATCCACATAGTGGTTAATTGAAATTTATGAATAAAGAGAAAGCAAAAAATCAAAAAAGCAAACGTAGAGTAGTGCGAACACGCGCTAAGATTTGCGGTACTTCCGAAAGACCGCGTTTGACCGTTAAACGCACGTTGCTTCATATCTATGCGCAAATTATTGATGATACATCGGGAAGAACCCTAGCAGCCGCGTCTGATATGGATTTGGAAAAAAAGGATTTATCTGGAAAAAAGAAAAGTGAAGTCGCCGCAATGGTTGGCACGCTTGTCGCAGACAGAGCGAAAGCTAAGGGTATAGAGAGTGTTGTGTTTGATCGACGTGATAGAAAATATCATGGAAGAATTAAAGTCCTGGCCGATAATGCTCGTCAAGCCGGTCTCAAGTTTTAACGCTAATCTTATATGAACGAACAAGCTGAAAATACAAATGAAACAACACCGGCAGTAACAGTGCCTGTGGCCGAACCGGCAGTAACAGTGCCCGTGGCCGTGTCGGATACTACTCAGGAAAAAATATCTGAGCCTGTTAAAGCTGCAAACGAGGGCGTGCTTTCTTTCGCGAAAAAGCCTGGCAGTTTCAATAAACGCAGCAGCAGTACCCGTGGTGGCGGTTTTAGAGGACGACGTAAACCCTCTGGAATGAATGTTGAATCTGATTATGAAGAAAAGAACATTGAAATCGCCAGAGTCACGCGTGTTACCAAGGGAGGAAAAAGAATGCGTTTTCGTTCTTTGGCAGTACTTGGTAATCGTAAGGGGCGTGTAGGATTTGGACTTGCAAAGGGTGTGGATGTTGCCGGCGCAATTGGCAAGGCTACATCACAGGCTCGTAAGTCATTGATTACTGTGCCGTTGGTTAATGAGACAATTCCCCATCAGGTGTTGGCAAAGTTTGGTGCATCCACGGTTTTGATAAAACCGGCTCCCAAAGGTACCGGTATAAAGGCCGGTGGTGCGGTTCGTGTCGTGTTGGAATTAGCCGGAGTTCAAAATGTTACAGCTAAGATTCTGGGATCACACAGCAAACTTAATAATGTGAAAGCCACATTTAAAGCGTTGGAAATGCTTAGGAAGCCAAAAGTGGAAATCAAGGATCAAATAGAAAATATGAACAAGTCGTTGGTTAAGGAAGTGCAGAAATAAGATAAGTACTAAATAAAAAAAATAATATGTCGCTCTCTCTCCATACACTAAAACCAGCAAAAGGATCAAAAAAGAAATCTCGACGAATCGGTCGTGGTTATGGTTCAGGGCGCGCAAAAACATCCGGACGAGGGACCAAAGGACAAAAATCCAGAACAGGCGGCAAAAAGGGCTTGAAGGAAAAGGGTTTAAAGCATATGGTTTTAGGGTTTCCTAAGCAACGTGGTTTTACCAGTAACTTTCCAGAAGTCGCAGCAGTTCGTATTGGAAAAGTAATGGAGGCTTTTAAACAAGGTGAGCAGATAGACATCGCTGGCTTAAAGAAAAATGGACTTATTTCCAAGCGCGCGATAATTGCTAAAGTGGTTGGAGGAGGAGAGGTTGATAAAAAGTTAAATTTCGTTGGTATAAAAGTTTCAGCTTCAGTTAAGGAGGCGGTTGAAAAAGCCGGAGGGACATTCGCAGCCGATAAGAAAGCAAACGAACAAAAAAAGAATAAGGCGAATAATTTAAAATCTAAAAAATAAAGATCCGTGACACAGGACCAGTAACTTGAAAAATATGTTAGGAAAACTCCAGGCAGCACTGCGTATAAAAGAGATTAGAAACGCTCTTCTGTTTGTGGCGGGTGTAATGGTTTTATTCAGAGTTACCGCGCATATTCCTTTGCCCGGAGTAGATCTGGAGGCATTGAGCAACTTTTTTCAGGCCAATCAAATATTGGGTCTATTAAATATTTTTTCCGGTGGAACCATTAGTAATTTTTCAGTGGTTGCCCTAGGTGTTGCGCCCTACATCACATCAGCCATTATTTTCCAGCTTTTGACAATGATAGTGCCAAGCTTAGAGGCTATTCAAAAGGAAGGGGAATCAGGACAAAAGAGGATAAATCAATGGACACGTCTGTTAACAGTTCCATTGGCTTTTATGCAGGGTTTTGGTCTATTGGCCATTTTTCGACAATCGCAGTTTCAAATCATGCCGCAAATGGATGCTTTATATCTGGTAACCTTGATAGCTACCGTGACTGCCGGAACCATTTTTCTAATGTGGTTGGGTGAGCTGATCTCTGAGAAAAAGATCGGAAACGGAATTTCACTCATGATTTTTGCCGGTATTTTGGCCGGATTCCCGCAGCAAGCTCAGCAGCTTTTTGTAACCTTTGATCAGTCGCAAATAGTGACGTGGATTATTTACGCTTTGATAGCTCTAGTAACAATAGTTGGTGTTGTTTATGTAACTGAAGCGCAGCGTAATATTCCGGTTCAATATGCGAGACAGATGAGAGGAGCGGGTGTTTTATCAGGTGGCGTAGCTTCAAATCTACCTTTGCGAGTTAACATGGCCGGAGTTATCCCAATCATCTTCGCCATTTCTCTTCTAATTATGCCGTCCATGATCGCTCAATTCTTCATGGGTGCGCAAACAGCATGGGTTGCGAGCGTGGCAACTTGGGTGGTAACGACTCTGCAAAATCAGGTGGTTTATGCAGTACTTTATTTCGTTTTGGTATTTGGCTTCACATTCTTTTACACTGCAATCGTTTTTCATCCGGATAGAATAGCCGAGAATTTACAGAAGCAAGGTGGTTTTGTCCCGGGAATTCGTCCAGGCAAACCAACAGCCGACTATCTGAATGCAGTTATTAATCGTATCAATCTTTTTGGCGCTACTTTTTTGGGCTCGATAGCAGTTCTTCCTTTGTTAGCTCAGGGAGCAGGTGGTTCAAGATTGCTTGCCATTGGAGGCACATCGCTTCTAATTGTTGTCTCTGTTGTTATAGAATCCGTGAAACAGGTTGAATCACAAATCACAATGCGACAATACGACGCATATTAAACATTGTCACCAAGAAAGTTTTCGGGGTCAATGTCCGAACGAGGAGCGCGGTAATCTGCGTTCTTTTTGTTTAAATAATGAGATGAGAGCCATTTTTTAAAGGTGAAGTTGCTGACCCAAAATATGATTACTGCCAGTGAAAAGGTAGTTTGCAGAACCCACCAGAAATCTCCTATCGGACACTTTTGGTGGGTTTAAGGATTTTCATAC
>JAHIUG010000013.1 GCA_018817245.1 Patescibacteria group bacterium
ATCATTCCAATAACGCGCGGTGAAAATGTGGTGATGCGTATTTTATCTGAAAAGTTTCAGCGCTTGCGTTTGGAGGATTTGGGGTTTTTGGAGCACGACTTAGCTAAGATTAAAAAAGTATCAAAACTTCCGCATGGCATGATCATTGCCTCCGGTCCTACGGGCTCCGGTAAAACAACTTCGCTATACGCTGTTATCAATGTTTTAAATAAGCCGGATGTAAATATCACGACCATTGAAGATCCGGTTGAGTATGACATAAAAGGAGTGAGGCAGATTCAAGTAAATCCACGGACCAATCTCACTTTTGAGGCAGGTCTAAAATCCATTGTGCGTCAAGATCCTGATGTAATCATGGTTGGTGAAATTCGAGATCCTCAAACTGCGGGCATTGCTGTTAACGCGGCGCTTACAGGTCACTTGGTCATGTCATCAATGCACGCAAATGACGCGGCAACAACTTTCCCGCGTCTTTTCGAAATGGGAGTTGAGCCGTTTTTGGTTGCCTCCTCTGTGAATATTGTTGTCTCCCAACGACTTGTCAGAAAGATATGCAATCATTGTATAGAGAGCATCTCCATTGATGCTGAAATGGCAAAAGCTATTGAGTCTGATAAAGATTTGGCAGCCATGTTTAAAAAAATAAATAAAAGTAAAGGTATAACCAAGGCTCGCGTATACAAAGGCAAGGGCTGTGAAGTTTGTTCGGATACGGGATATTCCGGGCGTATGGGTATATTTGAAATTTTAGAGGTCACAGAAACTTTGCGCCCGCTTATAGTGAATAAGGCAACGTCGAATCAAATCCGCGAAACAGCCATAGCCGAAGGCATGAAAACCATGATGGAAGACGGACTGATGAAAGTTTTTAAAGGACAAACTACAATGGAAGAAGTATTGCGTGCAACAAAGGCATAAGGTTTTTTTGTCATTTCTAGGTTTTCTGTCATTTCGACCGGAACGAAACGCAGTGTAGTGAAGCGGAGAAATCTCATTCGGACGAGATCTCTCCATTCCGCTTGCGCTTCAGTCGAGATTACAGACAAGAAGATACTTTAGCTCCGCTCTGTTACGCTCAGGATGACAGTAATGAAAGAGGGCTAATTAAAATTTTACCCGAATAAATACCAAATACTGTATACTGTATACCGTATACTTGTTTATCTATGCCCATAACATTTGAACCGTTTTTGAAAACCGCTTTTAAAAAAGAGTTGCCTAATTTTTTTCAGAATTTGGCGCTCATGGTTAAGAGTGGACTTCCGTTAAACGAAGCGCTCAAAGTTCTTGAGACGCAATCACGCCGCAGAGCTCTCAAAAGATTCTTGGCCAATGTGTCGGAGCAAGTTGAATCTGGCAGTTCGCTCTCCAAAGCGCTTGTGCCGTATCGCGATAAAATCGGAGAACTTTCTCTCAATATCATCAAAGCCGGGGAGATCAACGGAACGCTGGAAGAAAATTTGCAGTATTTGGCTGACATACTGACGCGCAGAAACGAATTAAAACAAAAGATAAAAGCCACACTCCTTTATCCTGAAATAGTTTTGACCCTGGCGTTCGTGCTGGGCGGCGGAATATCCATCTATTTATTCCCGCGCCTGATTCCACTCTTCACATCCCTTGATGTAGAACTTCCATTAGTTACAAGAATACTGCTTAGAATTTCGTTATTCTTGCGCGATTACGGTTGGCAAACATTTGTTGGTATTTTTGTTTTGTTCTTGGTACTTACAATTTTGCAGAAAATTAGTGTGATTCGTTTATTCTTTCATTCGATGTATTTGCGCCTGCCGTTTTTTGGAAGAATGACCAAGAGCTATCAGCTGGCTTTGTTTAATCAGATTTTTGGAGCGCTGTTCAGTAGCGGGCTAACAATCAAGGAGTCGTTAATGGCCACTGCAGATGCAATGACTAATTTGCGTTATCAAAAAACACTACAACAATCCACAGCACGTCTGACAGCTGGAATACCTTTGGCAAAAATTCTAAGCAAACATCCGAAATTTTTTCCGCAAAACGTGGTGGCCATTATTTCGGTAGGGGAGAAGAGCGGTAAGCTGGAAGAATCTTTCGGTTATCTGGCGAAATATTATGAGAATGATGTTGATGTGCAAACCAAACGCCTGCCAACTGTGATTGAGCCAATTTTGCTTATTTTCCTTGGATTGGTGGTGGCATTCTTGGCAATTGCTGTTATATCACCGATTTATGAACTTACATCGAGCTTATCTAGATAGACCTAGAACCAAGTCCCCAGAACCCGGTCCCCAGAGTTTGGGTTTCACATTAGTTGAGCTTCTTTTAGTTATTGCCGGAGGTGCAATTATTGCAGGACTGATGATCCCTGTTGCAGTTTCTTTTTACAACAATCAACAAGTGGATGATATGGCAAACAGCTTGAAGGTAACTTTACGAAGGGCTCGAACATTCGCGGTAGCGCAGCGCAATGATAGTCGCTACGGAGTGAGAATTGAACCTGGTAGCTTTGTATTATTTCAGGGCGCTTCCTATGCCGCACGCAACACCAGCACGCAGGAGATTTTTACCATACCGTCCAATCTTAATGTGACCAGCTCGCGGAATGAGTTTGTATTCTCTAAACTGTACGGGACATCAACTGCAAGCTCGAACATCGTTATTACGGGGTTGGGGTCGAGGAGCGTGACGCTCTCAGTGGCAACGAGCGGGAAGGTGGAGTTGGAATAGATCGGATACCGGATAAAAATGTCATCCCGAGGGAAGTCGGAGCGACGAGGGATCTTCCACTTGAAACAGCTATTGAGAATATAAGGAAGAATATGAGCTATGAAGAAAAACTATATTGCGTTTACATAATGTTAAATCAACCAGATAGGAAGACCCTTCGGCTGCGCTCAGGATGACATTTTTTATAAATACTCAATACTCAATACTCAATACTGTATACTATCTGCCATTCGTTATGAATAACAAACCCGGTCAATCCCTTATCGAAGTTTTACTTGCTTTAAGCATTTTGGTTTTGGGTTTGAGTACGATTGTGGTTCTTGTAATTGCCGGAGTGAATACACAGAGGAACGCGCAGGAAACAGGTAAGGCTTTGATTATCGCGCAAGAAGGATTGGAAGCAGCTCGTTCAATTCGTGATTTTGCTTTTGTAGGGCTGACAGCAGGAAATCACGGAGTTGCGATTTCAGGCAATCGCTGGGTTTTTTCTGGTGCTTCGGATACGTCAGAAGATTTCACTCGTACAGTCAGCGTACGTTCAATCGATGCGTATAAAAAATATGTCACATCTACGGTTAGTTGGGAGTTCCGTCCTGGACAGACAAAATCTGTTGTATTAAGCACGCTTATCGCTAATTGGAGAGACAAAAGGATCGGCAAGAAAACCTTGCTTGTATCGGACGGCGCTTTGGATCTTCCGGGCAATGCTGACGGTATCGGCCTTGCCGTAAGCGGCACCAAGGCTTATGTGGGCAGGGCCAATACGGCCGAATCTGAGTTTATCGTGGTCGATGTTTCCAATACAGCAGCCCCTTTCACTTTGGCTGAATTGGATATGAGCGC
>JAHIUG010000014.1 GCA_018817245.1 Patescibacteria group bacterium
ATTTAGTAAACATTGTTTCACCCCCCCTCAAATGTCAAACAGCCATTATTACTTATTCCAACCCGATCTCAACTCCGGTTGTTTTACGAAAACCAATTCGATCAGGTGCTTCATCACCTAAACCGAACATTGATCCGAAGATGATGGATTCGTCACCATAACGATCACGGATAAGGTCCAGTGAATCTGATACGGATTTTTGTTTACGAGATGCGGGCGCGGTCTTTTCGGCGAGAGCGAAGGATGACTGATTATTTAATTTAGAAAAATTCGAAAGCGTGACAGCTAAAAAACTCACGCGTTCCTTCTTCCATATCCCAGATAAGAGATCGCAGGCCGCGTGCACGAGCGTGAATGAATCTTGCGACGGCTCGTCCAAATGTACAAAATTGTATGCGCCTTGTTCGTAAGGATTGGAAAAAGAGGTTGCCGCGTCGCTCACTTCATTCGCTCCTCGCAATGACATATTCCGGAAACCTGCATTTACTGAAACTGTGCCTGCAAAAAGTCCTTCTTTTCTCATTCGTCGGCCTGCACGCTCAGTTAATCTTGTGAGTATTGCTGCGATCTTTCCTTCATCATTTGCACAATCTGGCACGCAATATGAATGACCAATTGATTTTGGAGGTAGCTCTTCTTTAAGCTGCACTTTTTCAAACTCCATTGCATGAAGTTTGCACCAAAGATAAAAACCTTGTTTGCCGAATAAGCGGATTAGATTGGCAACTGGATAATTTTTCAACTCCAAAGGTGAATGAATACCAGCGCGTTCAAGACGCTTGTGTGTTTGCGGCCCTATTCCATTTAAATCCTGAAGATTGAGCTGCGAAAGTATCTCATCCAAATTATTAGTATCTATAATAGTGAGACCGTTCGGTTTTCGAAAGTTGGATCCGGTCTTAGCGAGAAAACGCGTGGGCGCAATGCCGATTGAGCAGCGCAGCCATTCTCCAACCTCGTTCGTGATCCTCTGCCTCACGCGAGACATTGCCCATGCCGCTTCTGCCGCATCTCTATACCAGCCCGTTAGATCTAGGAATGCCTCGTCAATGGAATAATGTTCAATGCGATCTGTGAGCTCGTGCAAAATCGAAAAAACGCGAGATGTAACTGCGCGATACTTGGGCGGATCGTTTTGTACGAATACCGCCTGCGGACAAATTGCGCGCGCATCACGCACTCTCATCCCAACTTTCATTCCAAGTTGCTTAGCTTCAATTGAAGCCGCAATCACGCATCCGCTATTATGCAAATAAGCGCAAACCCCAAGCGGACGACCGCGTAATTTTGGATTAGCCTGCTGCTCCACGGACGCGAAGTATGAATTCATGTCCAAATGAGCAATAAGTTTGTTGGATGGGGGCGGGAGCATAGAATCACGTAACACATAACACGTAGCACGTAGCATTCTGTCATTTCGACCCCCGATACTCCAATCGGGGTAAACTCCGCGGAGAAATCTTTTCATTCTGTCATTTCGACCCCCGATACTCCAATCGGGGTAAACTCCGCGGAGAAATCTTTCAGAAAGATCTCTCCGTTACGCTTCGCCCCGAAAGCTTTCGGGGCTACGCTTCAGTCGAGATGACAGTTACAAAACCGCCATCTCTTCTAATTGCCACTTCATGCTCTCCGTAGAGAATGATAAACGGTATGCGTTTGCCTCGTCTGAAACTGAAAATATATAAATCTTTTCGCGGCCTCTGCGTTCTGTATGTACGAGGTTCACTTTCTTAATTCTATAATGTCTATTCCCCCATTTAAAAACCATGGGCTCTGTTCGATCCTTTTTAAAAGCCGCTAAAACTTCGATAGGCTCAGACATTTTTTCGTACATAAAATCAGACTTAATTAAAAAGGTTTTTGAGATAAATAAGATTGCAATTTTTAGTCGGCCCGGAAATTTCGAATTACAGCTCGGACTACTCCTTGTATCAACGGATCGTGGCAATAAATCGGCTTCATGGTCGAATTGGCCGGTTGCAGACGAATTCGATTTCGCTCTCTATAAAAACGTTTCAACGTGGCATAAGCATTATCCAAAAGTGCGACCACTACATCTCCGTCTCTCGGAGATGGGTTGCGCTCAACAACAACATAATCACCATCTAAAATTCCATCCTCAATCATTGATTCACCCTTAACACGCAGAACATAAGAGTTGGCTGAATCAGGGGCTAGATTAACGGGCACAGCGATTGTCTCGCGTTCCTCTATCGCCTCAATAGGTTGCCCTGCTGTAATCAAGCCGGCAAGCGGCAAAAGAACACTCTTGCTCCAACGAACTACCTTGTCTGTGGGTTCGAGATCGCGGGAGGTAGAACCCTGACCTCTAAGATATCCACGTTCGCGTAAGGCTTGAATGTGGACATGAACAGTAGAGGGAGAAGCAAGATTCAACCCCGCAGCGATTTCTCGAAATGAAGGCGGATAACTGCGGTCATTTATAAATGACACTATGAAGTCCAGGACTTCTTTTTGTTTTGGAGTGAGGTTCATATATGAATTGAAAATGAAGAATGAGGGCAACTTCTATTGTAGAACAAAAATAGAACACAAGCAACTCTCTGACTTGTGGATAAATCATGAATCACACAGCGCATAGCACAATTTCCAATTCTCTAACGTTTGGAAATTCGTAATCGCGAAGCTTATCCACATCTTGACAGCCGCTCCAAAATCTGGCAGCGGTATATATAAGTGCCCAAACTTTAATAACTAACAAAAAAACAAAACAAAATATGACACTTTCCCGTTTTGTCGGACGACTGGTTAATTGCGGCCTGATCTCAGGTAGTATGGCGATCATGCCTTTGCAAGTACCGGAAGTCCATGCGGCGCAGCCACTTATAATCAGCGAAGTTGCCTGGGCCGGCTCATCTATTTCAGCTGCAGATGAATGGATTGAAATATGTAATCTCAGCCAAGACAATATGCCGCTCACCGGACTTTCGCTCGTTGTTGCGGATAAAAGTCCAATTTTCTTTCCGGAAGACGCAGTAGTGCCTGCGCAAGGAACATATCTGATTGCAAATTATACGGCTGATAATGAAAACAGCGCGTTGGATGTAGAACCTCAAATAGCAACCGCCACTCTTTCTCTTTCTAACACTTCATTAAAAATTGCACTCCTCGATCCTAATCAAATTGAAATCGATTTAGCTGGAGATGGAGGAGCGCCAGACGCCGGATATTCAAGTACTACAAAAGCAAGCATGATAAGAGATGGCGATTCCTTTATCACATCTTTTTCATCAGTTGGCTTTGATGAAGGTGTGTTGGATCTGGGAACTCCCGGACTATGCGATGCTTTCCTACCAAAAAATTATCCGGCTGAAGAAGTAGAAGAAGGAACATTGCCACCGCAGAACTATGAGTTGCTGCGGTTAAACAAGTTCATGCCTGATCCAAACGAAGAATCTGAGTGGGTTGAAATAGTAAGTCTTGATCCTGAAACACCTGTAATGCTCCAAGGCCTTGAGCTGCATGACGCACTCAACACTATCTACACATACACGTCTGGCACGCTGGATGTAGCAAATCCTGTAGTCCGCGTGTATCTTTCAGCTTCCAAGTTAAATAACGGTGGCGATACTTTGTCGCTATACGATCCGTCCGGAAACTTGCTTGATGAGTTTACGTATGAAGAATCAGTTAAAGACTCACCATGGATGCGTGACCCGGATGGCACAGGAGATTGGATGTATATTCCAGCTCCCACATCTACGGAATCCGTAATAGAAGAAGAAGTGGAACCCGAACCAGAAGAAGTACCACAGGATGAAGAAGAGTCCGAATCATTGCCACCACAAAGCTATGAGTTGCTGCGCTTGAATAAATTCATGGCTGATCCTGATGGAGGGGCCGAGTGGGTTGAGATAGTAACCCTGAATCCTGAAACACCTGTGATGCTTGAAGGTCTTGAGCTTCATGATTCACTAAATAAAATCTACGCCTATACATCAGGCACGCTGGATGTAGTTAATCCGTTCGTGCGCATATATCTTTCAGGTTCCAAATTAAACAATGGTGGTGATACTGTTTCGCTGTTTGATCCATCCGGAAATTTATTGGACGAGTTTACGTACGAAGAATCGGATAAAAACTCACTATGGATGCGTGACCCAGATGGCACCGGCGATTGGATGTTTATTCCCGCTCCCACATCTACAGAGCCGATAGTCGATGAGGAAGTCGATGAAGAGTCACAACCTGAATCGGAAGAAACCCCTGATCCTGGAACATCGTACGCCGGATCTCAGACCCCGGACGAATCCGAGGTCGCTTCCCCTGTTTCATCTTCCGAATCCGGATCCGTATCTGCATCCGAATCAGAAACTTCGGACGCCGGATCTCAGACCCCTGACGAACAAGAATCAGCTCCGCAATTTGATCTTGTACGAATTAACGAGTTCATGCCTGATCCTGATGGAGAGGCCGAGTGGGTTGAGGTAACAAGTTTAGATTTAAACACCCCGGTCGCACTCCAAGGAATGGAGCTTTATGACGCGCTAAACAAAATCTTTACTTTTGACACAGAGGTGTTGGACAGCACAAATCCATTCGTCCGCGTGTATCTCTCATCCTCAAAATTAAACAACGGCGGTGATACTTTGTCGCTATACGATCCGTCCGGAAACTTATTAAATCAAGTTGTATATGAATCATCAGAAAAAGCCATGTCGTGGGCGCGCAATCCTGATGCAACCGGAGAATGGACAATCTCTGAACCAACACCCGGTCAGACGAATCAACCGTCTCAAATGTCAACGGAAACGGGAGATGCAAACGAGCCGGAGATCGATATCTCAACACAGACACAAGCAGATCCTGCTCAAACGAGCGGTCTAACTTCCCTCTCTGTGTATGGACCTGTTGTCACCGAACAATCCAATAACACACCAGAGGTCACAACCACTCCAAAAATAACAACTGTAATACCAGAAGTTGCGAAAAAGCCTGTTGTAGAAAAAACACCGTCTACTGCCAAAAAAACATCTACGACCAAAACCACTACAACAAAAACCGCATCTACTGAAGATGAAACAAAACCAATAACATTCACTATGGCCCACGATGAAGAAAACGCCGGAATTCGCGTTTCGCTAAAAGGAGTAATCGGCTCTCAACCCGGACTTATGTCAGGTCACAGATTCATTCTTCTATCCCCTGACGGACGAGGTCTGTTGGTCAGAGTTCCAACAACACAGAAACTTCCTGAAGCCGGCAAGATGATTGAAGTCACAGGAAAAATAATGTTTGACGATCTTGGTGTCCCGTCAATTAAATTTAATAAAGGAGATGGATGGATTGTTTTGAACGAGGTGCCGAAAAATATTCCGGCTCGAGCTGTAGATATGTCTGCACCAAGCACAGAAGATGCATGGAGTATGGTAAGTATCGAAGGCACGGTAGTCTCAGTCAAAGGCAGCACTGTTACACTTGATACCAAAGACGGAGAAGTCGAAGTCTATTTCAATAAAGTCGTAGACTACAGAGCGACTCGTCTGACTGAAGGCGACACTGTGCGGATTTCCGGCCTACTGGATGTCTCAGGTAGTCTCCCAAAAATTATGCCGCGCAGCCAGGAAGAAGTTACTATTCTCTCACACGTAAAACCGGCGCCAGAAGAAAAAGCTCCCGCCACTTTACCGGGCTGGACTCCGTTTGGAGCTGCCGGTTTAGCTATTGCCGGCACTGAAAGTGTAAAGCAGCTACGCCAACGCCGCAGACGCCGCTCACTTGAAAAAATGCTGGAGACTGATATCTCTGGATAGAGATATCACGCTAGAAGCTCTGCGCAGAGAAAATGTGAATGCATTTTTTCTGCCGGAGCTAATGGTGTAAGCTTGTACGATGAGCCATATCTTATGAACTTATTCACTAAGCTGGGGACAGCCTTATAACAATGTATGAAATCTCTTATCGCATTAATGAGTCTAATCGTAGTCTTTGGTGCGGGTTGTGCGGTTAACAAACAACCTATTAGCCAAAATCAAAAAATGCCACCAAATCTCTGTAAGGCTGAGCCTGTAGAAAATGATATCGGAGCGCTGGTATATCCTATAGATAAGAAGTATGAGCGCATGCCACATCTCGGCCAGGTCTTTACTGCTTTGGATTGTAAAGACGAGGAGCGAGCAAAAGAAGTTCGCGGATTCTCAGACGGACATTACTCCGCTGGTATAACTCTATCTTGGGGTGAGGGAACTTTGTTGCCATCGGATTTGAAGCTTTTGCTCACACGCATGGGTTTCATGCAGACTAAACCTGGCACTTGGAAAACCGAAGCGGCACTGAGTATGGAACAGATCAAAGAGCTTTATGTTATGCTGGCCGATCCTCTGATTTACGACCGATTAAAATACGAAGATTGCATCAAATGCGGATAAATATTCTCGTGCAAGATAATATGCTAAAGTTACAATGATATGAACAAGACAAAAGAACCAACACTTTACGATGTTATAGAAGTTATCCAAGAGACTTCAAAAAAATTGGATTCCCGCATCGATTCACTTGAACAATCGAACAATTCCAGATTTGATTCTATAGATGCTCGATTTGGGTCTATGGATACACGGCTTGATTCTATAGATGACAGGTTTGATTCTATAGATATAAAAATTGACGAAGGTTTTGAGAAAACTAATGAGCGCATTAATGATGTTATTGAAGTAATGAATGCTTTTGCTGCAGATGTTGATAAACGATTTGATGAAACTGTAACCAAAGACTATCTTGATTGCGAACTGGCTGATCTACGCGCAGATCTAATCATGCTATCTAGAAAAGGTAACTTCAAATTATCCGTATTAGTCGAAGATCTTGTGGAGGAAGGATCCTTATCACGAAAGGCGGCAAAGAAAATCCTTGCCCTTGAACCATCCCCGCAAAAATAAACTATGTTAGATCTACTAAAATCGTATTTTGGATACGATAGTTTTAAGCCGCTTCAAGAAGAAATTATTCGTCACACTTTGGATAAAAAAGACTCCCTTGTGACAATGTCTACAGGTAGTGGAAAATCTCTATGCTATCAACTTCCGGCACTTATGATGGATGGTGTGACTCTTGTTGTTTCGCCGCTAATCTCTCTTATGAAGGATCAAGTAGATGCTTTAAGAGAAAACGGAATTGCAGCTGAGTATATAAATAGCTCTCTTTCAGACGAAGAAATCAAACGAGTATATAAGGATGCAAGGAGCGGACAGATTAAACTTTTGTACATTGCTCCGGAAAGACTTGCTTCACTAAATTTTAAAACTTTTTTATCTTCGCTTAAAATAAGTCTTATTGCAGTTGACGAGGCGCATTGTATCTCAGAATGGGGTCATGAGTTCCGTCCAAATTATCGCAACCTACACATACTTAGAGAAGCACTGCCAAATACTCCCCTCATAGCTTTAACAGCTACAGCCACTAGCGCTGTACGTAAAGATATAGTAGAGCAATTAAAGATTCGCCCAAATAAAATCTTTAGCTCCAGTTTTAACCGTCCAAATTTATCTTATTCAACATTACCTAAGCGTGCTGCTTTTGAAACCCTGCTTAATCGATTATCCAAACATAAAGATGAATCAGCTATTATCTATACTATTTCGCGCAAAGATACTGAAAAGCTGGCAAAGAATCTAAATAAGAACGGGATCAAAGCTTTGCCATACCATGCCGGCTTAACTCCAGAAGTCCGCAAAAAAACACATGAAAAGTTTTTACACGACAGAGTTCAGGTTATTGCAGCCACTGTCGCTTTTGGCATGGGAATTGATAAACCTAATATACGACTGGTTTTTCACTATGACATGCCAAAATCTATTGAAAACTATTACCAAGAAACTGGGCGAGCAGGTCGTGATGGGTTGCCGAGTGAATGTGTGCTGCTATATTCGTACGGCGATAAAATTAAACACGAATTTTTTATTAATCAACTAGAAAGCTCAACCGAAAAACAAATCAGCCAAACCAAACTGGAACAAGTTCTTGAATTTTGCGATAGTCTTAGTTGCCGTCGTGCTTTTCTTTTAAACTATTTTGGCGAAACCTTAAAAACTGAAAATTGCGAATCCTGCGATATATGTCTTAATACTCAAGAGACTGTGGATTCAACAATTATCACACAAAAAATCCTGTCTGCTGTTATAAAAACCGGCGAGCGCTTTGGTTTAAATTACATTGCCGCTATTTTGCGCGGATCTAAACGTCAACAAATTGAAAAATTTGGACATGATCAACTATCTGTTTTTGGAATATCCGCAGAAGTCTCTGAAGATGAATTGAAATATATAATGCGCCAACTTATAGCAAAGAAATTTTTAGCTAAGCAACCTGGCGAATATCCAACTATTTACGTAAGCAATCTTGGAAAGAAATTTCTTAATAGCGAAGACTCAGTAATGCTCCCGATATTCGTGCCAACCAAAACAACTAAATCAAACAAAAAACGCGCTCAAAATGAATTGGATTACGATCAATCTTTATTTGAAAAACTTCGAATGTTGCGCAAAAAGATAGCTGATGAAAAAGGAGTGCCTCCATTTATTATTTTTGGAGATATATCTTTACGCGAAATGTCTTATTACTTTCCTCAAAGCTTAGAGAGCTTTGCTGAGATCAGTGGCGTAGGCGCTACAAAGCTGGAGCAATTTGGTAAAGCATTTATAAAAACAATTAAAAGCCACGCAGAAGAACACGGTCTACCTGAAAAATCATTCCCTCGTTAAAGATCAATAAAATCTGATAACAAAAACCCCGGTTATTTAATCGGAGTTTTTGTTTGGAGCGGGTAGGGGGAGTCGAACCCCCATCTCGTCCTTGGCAAGGACGCATAATAGCCGCTATACGATACCCGCGCGCTATCAAATTGTGAGCCCGATACTACCAAAAAATTATAAGTTAAGCAAGGCCTGTATAACAAATCCTTATTATTTTCCTTTACTTTGTCTTTTCGAACCGGCAGCCGGAATTATTATTCCGTATTTTTTGCGCATTTCCTTGGTTGTCGCACCATACGACGAAAGAGCCCACTGTAGTCTTGTTTTTGCGTCAGTGACTAATAGATCTTCTCCTTCGGGTATCAAACCAAGCTTCATGGTATCTTCACATGTTTCATGTTTTATTAGACTCGGAATCTCCCCTCTGCTCACTTCAATTCCCCGAAATAAATCGATATTCGAAACCTGCCTCAATGCCCGCATCCATTGCAAAGCGCGCCGCGTGGCATCACGCTCCATCATGCGCTTCGGTAAAGCTCTGATATTTTCAATCGGTTCTTCAAGTTCCCCCAACCGATGCTCCAGCTTCTCAAGTTCTTGCTGTAACTGCTTCTTTCTATCATCAAAAACTTGTAGTTGATCTTCTTGCTGGCGATATGCATCCTCTGTAATATTGGCAATTTCGAGCATACCTCGAAATTCTTCTGTCGGAGAATCCATTGTTCCATGGACCGGAAATTGTAAAATTAACATTTTTGCTTCGGGCATATAGCGCAGCTCAGATTCCCCACCGAATGCATTGCGTCCTATTTTACCAGCGTCAGCCCAGTCGGTGACGCTGTCTTGTGGCACCAAAGGAAGATCGGTAATTTGTTTCTTCTTAGGCTCCGCCAAAAAAGGATGTTCAATTTCTGTTATATCTTCTTCTCTTTTTGGCAATTGCTCCGTAGCGAACATGAAACCTTTGTCTTTCAATCTTTCCAAAACAAATTCCCGTACAACCTCCGGGCTTTTCTTTTCATACTCCTCGTTAGGAAGTTTTTCCAATTCCTGAAGACATACTCGACCGATCTCATCAAGATCTTTCGAAGAGAAACCGGCGAATGTCTCAAGAGATTTGCGAAATGCAGTCGCTCTTTCTCCTTCAATGTCCACAATACGCTCTCTTAAACGGGAAATATCGTTTTTAATTTGTTTCTCTTCTTGAATAAGCATCTCAATGCCGCCTTCTACTCCCACAGCCTGTGCCTCCGGTACCGCTTCGACGACCTTCTGTAAATCATCCAAGGAACGTGATCGCTTTGGAAGGGGATAAAGTGTTTTTATTTCTCTGAATCGTTCATCCTTAATCTGATCCGCATGACCAAGTTCGTGCAAAAAAATGGCGAGGTCAACTGGTGTTTCGAGTGGCGGTACATCCACCCTATTCTCATCAAAATTGCATAAATAATTTTCCAATCTTCTTTCCGCAACTACAATTTTTACTCCGTTCTCTTTTGCCTTTGCGAGTTCAAGCAAATCGACCTCGATAGTCTGACCACCGCTTTCTCTCTTTAAAATCAATGTACGAAGCTCTCGCCCAAATGCAGGCCGGCCTTCAACATCAGAATAGGCGGTCGGAATTCGTTCTGATAGGTATTCCGCCATAGCTCTTGCGATTATTCTGCCCTCTCTGTCATGGTACTCATAATTTTTACGTTCAACCTCTTTCGTTTCTGCTCCGACTTCTATCTCTGATTGGAATTTTTCTTTTGCGACCTCCGCTTCTTTTGCCAGTATTCTAAGCTCCTCTTTAGTCCCCTCATCAACCACCTCTCCGGTTTTAGCTGCCATTTTTTCAGCAGCCGAAAGTCCTGCGTTTTGGAAATCAACAACATCGTGCTCGGCCTGTGCAAGCGCTTCCTTCTTTAATATTTCGATATTCCCAGGCTTCTCGGCAACGACTTCCGGCTTTTCTTCCTTCTCTAGCTGTTCCTGAGACGGAGGCTCAAACTGTCTAGGCGTTAACTCGAGCATATTTATTTATTGATCGCTTTCCGTATTTTCTCGATCTGTTTTTGATCAAGTTTCGTAGAAAAATCGCGCAGAATTTTCTGCTGACGAAAACGCAGCTCCCGCATTTTTAGCATAAATTTATCGCGTGCCTTTTCAATCCGCTCTTGTGTCATATATACCATGATAGCTTAGCACACCATCATACATGCATACTATATTTTTATGCCCCGTTAGAAGTCCCTGCAGAAAAAATATACTTGCATCCCTTCTGCCAAAGCCACGCGGGGTAAGCTGACTCAATGTAACCAATCCTTTGAGATTATCCACTAAGCCGACAATAATCTCGTGGGCCTAGCTTTTCTTTATTTTTTACTTTGTCTTTTCGAACCGGCAGCCGGAATTATTATTCCGTATTTTTTGCGCATTTCTTTAGTTGTTGCGCCATACGTCGACAAATGCTTCTGCATTTCTGCTTTTATATCAGTCTCAACGTACTTTTTTCCTCCGGGCGCCAAACCGAGCTTCATGCTATCTGCACATTTCTCCGGTTCCTCGCCAACCATAATTACTTTCTTTTCAACCCTGACTCCCCGAAACAAATCGATGCCGGAATCTTGCCGCAGCTTTTTCATCCATTGCAAGGCGCGGCGCGTGGCATCTCTCTCCATCATACGTTGTGGCAAACTTTGAATATCATCGACTGCTTCCTTAAGTTTCCGCAAACGATCCGCCTGTGTCGCAATCTCATGCTTGACCTGTGCGGCTTTTTCATCAAAAGACCGAATATTTTTTTCATGCGAATGATAGGCATCTTCCGAAACATCGGTGATTTCCAAAACACCTCGCAATTTTTCATCCCCAAAATCATAAAAAAAGTGGACTGGGAATTCCAAGGTTAAAGTCTTGGTTTTCGGCTCATGCCGCGACACGGTCTCTTCGGAAAACATTTTCTGACCTATGTTGTCAGCATCAGTCCAGTCGGAAATATAACCCTCGGGAATCAGGGGCAGATCGGCCAACGGCACCTCATAATCAATGCTGAACCAACCCACATCATCTTCCAGTGCCGATAACTCTTCTTCGGTTAACAAATTTAATTTCCGCTTGGTTTCTTTGGAAAATTTAAAACCCTTATCTTTCATTCCATCCAAAACAACTTTTCTTATTACCTCCGTTTTCTTGTCCTCGCGCTCGTCTTTGGGAAGTTTGGTTATTTCTTCAAGACAAGCCTTACTGATTTCCTCCATTTCCCGTGCTGAAACACCGGCAAGTTTCTCAAGAGATTTTCGCGCTGCGGTTTTTTTGCCCCGCTCAAGGCTCGCCAATCGTTTTTTCAGATGAGGTATGTCTTTATCAAGCTCTTCCGCCTCTTGTATCAGCCTTTCAATTCCGCCCTTGACTTCCTCGGACCGGGCCTCCGGAATGGCTTCAGCCACCTTGTGCAAATCACCAAGCGGACGCGATTGTTGTGCGAAATAATACAGAGGAATTATCTCTTTGAAACGTTCATCTTCATGTTGATCCGCGTGACCCAGTTCATGCAACACAACAGCGATATCCAGTGGAGTCTCAAGCGGCGGAGCATTTACCTGTTTCTTTTCATACAGATAAGAATAAGTCTCCAATCTCTTGGCTGCCACTACTATTTTTACATCGTGCTGTTTGGCTTTGGCGAGCTCAAGAAGATCCACCTCTACCG